>JASLAV010000102.1 GCA_030146905.1 Lentzea sp.
GCCGAGCGCCATCAGCTGATCATCGACGCGGCTCGTGAGCTGGCGGAGGAGGAGGGCTGGGACGCGGTCACCACGCGCAGGCTCGCCGACAAGGTCGAGTACAGCCAGCCCGTGCTCTACAGCCACTTCAAGGGCAAGGACGCGATCGTGCGCGCGGTGGCGGTCCAGGGTTCCGGCGAGCTGGCGCGCCAGTTGCGCAAAGCCCGGCCGGTACAGGGGCAGTCACGGTTGCGCGCCGCCGCGGAGGCCTACCTCGAGTTCGCACGGGAGCGGCCCGCGCTCTACGACGCGATGTTCGTGCAGCAGGTCGACCTCCCGTTCGGCACGGACGAGGTGCCGCAGGAGCTGCGCGACGCGTTCGGCGAGCTGGTCGCGGCGGTCGAACCCGTTGCGGGGCAACGTGATGTGGAGACGTTGACCGAGCTGTTCTGGAGCGTGCTGCACGGCATCGCCACGCTGACGCAGGGCAAGCGCCTGCGGCCGGACCACCACGAGGCGCGGCTCGACCTGGCCCTAGGTGCGCTCAGCCTGGCACAGCACGAAGACGGGCTTTGACCCGACGCGGGTGAGCACGACGGTGGCCTCCGACGGACCGGAGAGCTTCAGGCGCTTGCGCAACGTGTTCGGGTCGACGTCCTGGCCGCGCACCAGGATCTCCAACCGGCCGATGCCGCGCGTCTTCAGCAGGGACTTGAGCACCTTCTCCGTGTAGTGGCCGTGTTCGAGCACGCGGAACGCGCGGATGCCCGCGGGAGGCTCGGAGCCGCTGAGGTACGCGATGCGTTCGTCGAGCTGCCACAGGCCGTGCCGGGCCGCGTAGTGCCGCACCAGGCCCGCGCGCACGACGGCGCCGTCCGGGTCGATGATCCACTCACCCGGCGGGGCCACCGGGCAGTCGTCGGGTTCGGCGTCGGTGAGCGTCCACGAAGAATCCCCGTGCAGAACGGACGCGCGGCGCGAAACCCCTGGCGTGGCAAGCCCCCGCGTCCACAAGCACGCTTCGCGGACAGCGCCGTCCAGCGACACGACCTCGATCTCGGAGGCCCACGGCGCGACGGCGAAGTCGATGCCGGGAGCGCACTTCACCGCGAGGTCGACACCGGAGTACACCTCGGACAGCTCGTCCAGCGGCGGCACGAAGTCCGAGGGGTTCCACTTGCGGCGGCCGGAGGAGTCGCGGCGAGCGGGGTCCGCGGTGACAGCCGAAGCACGCGACACGGGACGCAGGGCATCGGCCTGGACGACGAGCTGACCCGGAACGTTGTTGCGCGCCATGGCGAGCCGCACCGGGTCGAGGTCCGAGCCGACGCAGACGGACGCCACCGCGCTCAGTGCGAAGAGGTCCGCGCCGATCGAGCAGGTGACGTCGTGGACCGAACGCCCGGCGAACCGCGACGCGCGGTGCCGGGCGACAGCCGACGCGGTCGCCTGCTGGAGGGCGTCGTCGGTGAAGAGCCACGTCCCCGCGGAGTCCAGTTTGGACGCCGCGCGGCGGCGCAGCAGCACGGTTTCCACGACAGGGGCGAACCGGTCACCCAGCAGCTTGCGGGCGACACCGACGTCGTGCAGACGGGAGGAGTCGCTGAAGGGCAACGCGTCCACCTCGGCCAGCGCGGCGGCTCCGGCGCCGGAACGCAGGAACTCGACGTCGGACGAGGTGAACGCGTACCCCAACTCAGGAAGACTTCCTGCCGGTGATCGACACGTTGTAGAAGACCTCGCGAGGCAGGACCTTCGACAGCACGTTCTGATCGACCCACGAGAGGTTCTGCCAGGTGCGGTAGGCGAACATCGCCCAGCCGAAGCCCAGCTTCTCGCGCGGCACGGCGGCCTCGAACGTGCGCACGGGCCAGCCGAACAGCGCGGCCGAGAGCTCGTCGGTCACCGCGCGGACGGACACGGCGCCGGCGCGACGAGCCGTGGCCTCCAGCTGATCGGGGTCGAACGTGTGCAGGTCGACGACGGCCTCCAGCGCCGCGGCACGGGAGGACTCGTCGAGCTCCTCCTGCGGACGACGCCACTCACCCAGTGCCGGCACGGCCTTGGTGAGGTTGGTGGTCAGCCACCACGTCGCCTGGCCGAGCTTGCGGGCGTAGAAGTTGCCGATGTTCGTCGGGTCGCCCGCGAACACGAACTTGCCGCCCGGCTTCAGCACGCGCAGCACCTCGCGCATCGCCGCCTCGACGTCAGGGATGTGGTGCAGCACCGCGTGACCGACGACGAGGTCGAACGTGTTGTCGTCGTACGGGATCCGCTCGGCGTCGGCGACACGGCCTTCGACGTCCAGCCCGAGGTGCTCCGCGTTGCGCAGCGCGACCTCGACCATGCCGGGCGACAGGTCGGTGACCGCGCCCTTCTTGATCACGTCGCCCTGCATGAGGTTCAGCAGGAAGAAGCCGGTGCCACAACCCAGTTCGAGCGCGTGCTCGTACGGTCCGACGTCACCGGCGGCGGCGCGGAACCGGTCCGTCGCGTAGGTGATGCAGCGCTCGTCGTACGAGATCGACCACTTCTCGTCGTACGTGCCCGCTTCCCAGTCGTGGTAGAGCACCTGCGCGAGCTTGGTGTCCTTGTACGCCGCCTCGACCTCTTCCGCGGTCGCGTGCGGGTTGGGTGCCGGATCAGTTGCCACTGAACTTCGCCTTTCCTGGCCCGTTCGCGATGAACGACTCCACGCCCGCCTTCTTGTCCTCGGTCGCGAACAGGGCCGCGAAGAGGTGGCTTTCGAGCTTGAGGCCCGACTCGAGGTCCGTGTCGAGGCCGCCGTCGACGGCGGCCTTGGTCGCCGCCAGCGCGAGCACCGGCCCGTTCACGAACTGCTTCGCCCAGCGCACCGCGGCCGCGTAGACGTCGTCGGGTGCGACGACCTCGTCGACCATGCCGATCTCCAGCGCCTCCTGGGCGCCGACGAAACGGCCGGTGTAGAGCAGGTCCTTGGTCTTCGACGGGCCGATCAACCTGGCGAGGCGCTGCGTGCCGCCACCACCGGGGATCAGGCCGAGCAGGATCTCGGGCTGGCCGACCTTCGCGTTGTCGCCCGCGATGCGGCGGTCGCAGCCGAGGGCGACCTCGAAGCCGCCGCCCAGCGCGTAACCGGTGATCGCGGCCACGGTCGGCTTCGGGATCGTGGCCAGTGCGCCGAGTGCGTCCGACAGGCCCTTGGCCCGCAGCGTCATCTCGGCGTGGGAGATCTGGGCGAACTCCTTGACGTCCGCGCCGGCCGCGAAGACCTTCTCGCCGCCGTAGACGATGACCGCGTAGACGTCGGAACGCTCGGAGGCCTCCTTGGCCGC
>JASLAV010000119.1 GCA_030146905.1 Lentzea sp.
CCTTCGTGCGACACGTTCAAGCACGGTGGACCCAACGGCTTCCTGGACCTGTTCACCAAGGACGCCTCCTACGCCAAGCAGTGGAAGTACACCAACGCACCGGACGCGGACGCCCGCGTGGTGCAGGTGGCGCTGCTCGCCCAGCAGTGGGCCACGGCGCAGGGCAAGGCCGGCGACATCTCCAGTGAGATCGGCAAGTCCGCGAAGATGGGCGACTACCTGCGGTACGCCATGTTCGACAAGTACTTCAAGCGCGTCGGCAACTGCAACAGCCCCTCGTCGTGCCCCGGCGCGACGGGCAAGGACAGCGCGCACTACCTGATGTCCTGGTACTACGCGTGGGGTGGCGCGACCGACACGTCCGCCGGCTGGGCGTGGCGCATCGGTGACGGTGCCTCGCACCAGGGCTACCAGAACCCGTTGGCAGCGCACGCTCTCGCGAACGTGCCGGCGCTCAAGCCGTTGTCCGCCACCGGGCAGCAGGACTGGGCGACGAGCCTGAACAGGCAGCTCGAGATGCTGCAGTGGCTGCAGTCGGCCGACGGCGGTCTCGCCGGTGGCGTCACGAACAGCTGGGAAGGTCAGTACGCCTCGCCTCCCGCGGGCACGCCGACGTTCTACGGCATGCACTACGACGCCCACCCGGTGTGGCGCGACCCGCCGAGCAACCGGTGGTTCGGCTTCCAGGTGTGGGGGATCGAGCGCACGGCGGCGCTGTACCGGCTGACCGGTGACGCGCGCGCCAAGAAGATCCTCGACAAGTGGGTGCCGTGGGCGATCGCGAACACCACCACGGGCACGAACTTCCAGATCCCCGCGGACCTGGAGTGGTCGGGCGCACCGGACACGTGGAACGCGACCAACCCCGGCGCGAACGCGAACCTGAGGGTCCGCGTGGTCAACCACAACCAGGACGTCGGCATCGCCGCGTCGTACGCCAAGGTGCTGCTCAACTACGCGGCCCGGTCGGGCAACGCCTCGGCCAAGACCACGGGTGAGTCGCTGCTGACGTCGTTGCTGTCGCACCAGGACAGCCTCGGCATCGCGACGCCGGAGACCCGCGCGGACTACAACCGGTTCGACGACGTGTACAACACCTCCACCGCGGAGGGTCCGTACGTGCCGCCGGGCTGGACCGGGAAGATGCCGAACGGCGACCAGATCGGGCAGGGCTCGTCGTTCCTGTCGATGCGGTCCATGTTCCGCAACGACCCGCAGTGGCCGAAGGTCCAGTCCTATCTGGACGGTGGTCCCGCACCGACGTTCACCTACCACCGGTTCTGGGCGCAGGCGGAGATCGCGACCGCCTTCTCCCTGCACGCCGAGATCTACGGGTGAGGAGTCCCGAGTTGAGAAAACGCATAGCTCTCCTGGCAGTCGCAGCCGCGGTCGGCGCCGTACTGGTGCACACCGGTGGTACGGCGGTCGCGCACGGATCGATGGTCTGGCCCGGCAGCCGCACCTACCTCTGCTACGAGGACGGCCGCGCCGGCGGCGGTGGCGGCGACCTGCAGCCCACCAACCCGGCGTGCTCCGCGGCGGTGGCCCAGGGCGGCAAGCAGCCGCTGTGGGACTGGTTCGGCAACCTGATCAGCAACGCGGCCGGACGCCACCGGGAGATCATCCCCGACGGCAACCTGTGCGGTCCCACCACGAAGTACTCCGCCTACAACCTCGCCAGGGGCGACTGGCCCACGACGCAGGTGCAGGCGAACAGCACCGTCACGTTCCGGTACAACGCGTGGGCCCCGCACCCCGGCACCTGGGAGCAGTACGTCACCAGGGACGGCTTCGACGTGACGAAGCCGCTCAAGTGGTCCGACCTCGAGTCGGTGCCGTTCGACAAGGTGACGAACCCGCCGCTGGCCAACGGCGAGTACGCCTGGCAAGCCAGGCTGCCCAACAAGACGGGCAGGCACATCATCTACTCGCTGTGGCAGCGCTCGGACAGCCCTGAGGCGTTCTACAGCTGCTCGGACGTCGTGTTCGGCGGTGGCACCGGCACCCCGGACACCCGTGCGCCGTCGGCGCCCGGCACGCCCGTCGCGTCGAGCGTCACAGGCAGCTCGCTGAAGCTGGACTGGCCGGCGTCGACCGACGACGTGGGCGTGACGTCCTACCGCGTGTACCGCGGCGACCAGGTGGTCGCCACGTCCGCCACGAACTCGGTGACGGTCAGCGGACTGAGCGCGGACACGCAGTACTCGTTCACCGTGGTCGCGACGGACTCGGCGGGCAACGCCTCCTCGGCGTCGCCGAGCGTCGCGGTCAGGACCACGACCGGTGGTGGGAGCACCGGTTCCTGCACGGTGGCGTACACGAAGCCGAGCACGTGGAGTGGCGGCTACACCGCTAACGTGACGGTGTCCAACAGCGGCACCAGCGCGGTCAGCGCGTGGCAGCTCGTCTGGGACTTCCCGGCGGGGCAGCAGCTCTCGCAGGCCTGGTCGTCGACGATCACCGTCGCCGACGGCAAGGCCACCGCGAAGGGCGCGTCGTACAACGCGGACCTGGCACCCGGCGGTACGGCGACGTTCGGGTTCAACGCGACGACGACGTCGACCCCTGCCGACCCGACGTCCTTCACGCTCAACGGTTCGGCGTGCGCCATCCGGTGATGAGGGCGCTGCTCGCCCTCCTGGTGGTGGGTTCGGTCGCGTTCGCCCTCCTCGTAGGACGCGCCGAACCCACCCCGGACCTGAGCAGGGGAGTCGACGGCATCGCCGCGTGGCTGCACGAGCTCACCGACGAATGCGGAACCGTCAGGCGTGACGACGACTTCACCGACTTCGCGGGCCCCGTGAGGTCCAAGGTCTACGCGCCGTTCATCGCGGAGTGGGGGACCTGCGCCAAGGAGCCGTACGGGCGGCTCGGGCTGCTGGTCCTCCGCCCGGGCCTGGAACAGGCCTGGCGGACGGCGCTCGCGAACGGCGAGGTCCGGGGCGACCCGGACCTCGCCTTCGGGGACGGCTTCGCGCTGACCGGCTCAATCGGCAGGTAGTACCTCGGCCTGAAACGACTCGAGTGCACGCCCACCGCGTGTTCGCTCGTGGAGATCAAGCACCATTGAGAGACAGGAGATCCGGAGCAATGAAGCTCAACGGACAGAGGCGGTGGGCCACGGCGGGAGTCGTGGTCGCCACCGCCGTGGCGACGTTCGGGGTCGCGATGAGCGCCCCGGCGGGCGCCGCACCCGGATGCCGTGTCGACTACACGGCGAACAGCTGGGGCGGCGGAGGTTTCGGCGCCGCCGTGAAGATCACCAACCTCGGTGACGCCGTGTCGGGTGGCTGGACGCTGAAGTTCACGTTCCCCGGCAGCGAGCGCGTCTCACAGGGCTGGAGCGCGACCTGGTCGCAGTCCGGCGCGGACGTGACGGCCGCGAGCCTGCCGTGGAACGGGAACCTGGGCACCGGAGCGTCCATCGACGTCGGCTTCAACGGCTCCGGCGCGGGCAGCACCAACGTCAGCCCGTCGACGTTCACCCTGAACGGCACGGTGTGCACCGGCCAGACGGGGCCGACGACCACGACCACCACGACGACGACCACCACTACCACCACGTCCAACGGCCCCGGCCCCGGCCCGCGTGTCGACAACCCGTACGTCGGCGCGAAGCAGTACGTGAACCCGGACTGGGCGGCCAAGGCCAACGCGGAGCCGGGCGGCAGCCGGATCGCGAACCAGCCGACCGGCGTGTGGCTCGACCGCATCGCGGCGATCAACGGCACGGCGAGCGCCCGCGGTCTGGTCGGACACCTGGACGAGGCGGTGCGCCAGGCGGCGGGCTCACCACTCGTCATCCAGCTGGTGATCTACAACCTGCCCGGTCGCGACTGCTCGGCGCTCGCGTCGAACGGTGAGCTCAAGGCGGACGAGATCGGCCGCTACAAGACGGAGTACATCGACCCGATCGCGGAGATCCTCGCCAGGCCGGCGTACTCGGGCCTGCGGATCGTCACCACGGTGGAGATCGACTCCCTGCCCAACCTGATCACCAACGTCTCGCCGCGCCCGACCGCGGTGGCGGCGTGCGACACGATGAAGGCCAACGGCAACTACGTGACCGGTGTCGGCTACGCGCTCGCGAAGCTGGGTGCCGTGCCGAACGTCTACAACTACCTGGACATCGGTCACCACGGCTGGGTCGGCTGGGACGACAACTTCGGCGCGACGGCCGAGCTGCTGTTCCAGGCGGCCAACGCCTCCGGCAGCACGAAGGCGAACGTGGTCGGCTTCATCGCCAACACCGCGAACTACGGTGCGTTGAAGGAGCCCTACTTCAAGATCGAGGACTCGGTG
>JASLAV010000202.1 GCA_030146905.1 Lentzea sp.
CAGCGGATCTTCGACGTCGACGTGAACGGGGTCCGCGAGCTGCGCGACTTCGACATCATCGGCACGGCGATCGCGGCGGGAGCCGACGGCGCGGCGGCCTTCGGTGTCGAGCGCGACATCGCGGTGACCGCCGACGCGACCGGCACGGTGCGGGTCGATTTCGTCCGCGGCGCGGCCGACCAGCCGCAGATCAACGCACTCGTCCTCATCCCCACGTCCTGAGGCCCGCCGGGTCCGGGCTGTCGACCGCCCGGGGGCCCGGCGCCGCCTCATCCCGACGTGCCGTCCCGCGTCTCCGCGCAGCGCACGTCAGCCTCGGCCATCGCCAGCACGTGCGATCGAACCGAATCGCGCAGCTGCTCGGGCTCGTCGACCAGAAACCGCTCACGAGCGAAGACCCGGACGAGGTCGTGGAAGCGCAGGCGCGTCGGCGATGACGCTGTGGCGAGCAGTGACGTCTCCACGAGCTCGTCCAGCGCTCGTGTCACCTCGTTCCTCGACAGACCTGCCGCCGCCACCGCCAGGCCCTCCCCGAAGTCCTCTCCCGGGAGGAGGGCGAGGCGCCGGAACACGCACCGGGCCGGCGGGGACAGCCGTCGGAACGAGACCTCGAACGCCGACCGCAAGGCCAGGTCACCCGCCGACAGCGTGTCGAGCCTCAGTCGTTCGTCGTGCAGCTGGAACACCAGGTGGGAGATCGGCACCTTCCAGGCGGCCAGCCGGTTGCCCGCGATCCGCAGCGCGAGCGGCAGCCTGCCGCACAACGACACGAGGTCCGCTACTCCACCCGGGTCGTCCCGCACCACGTCCTCACCCACGATGGACGTGACCAGGTCGACGGCGGCCGGCGTGGAGAGCACGTCGAGCGACATCCGCCGCGCAGGCACCTTCGGCAGCGTCCGCCTGCTCGTCACCACCACGAGACTGTGCCCGCTGTCGCCCAGCAGGGGTTCGACCTGATCGTCGTCCAGCGCGTCGTCCAGGACCACCAGCACCCTGCGGTCTCGCAACAACGTCCGGTAGAGGGACGCCCTGTCGCCTTCCGCGGCGGGTATCCGGTCGCCTGGCACTCCCAGCCAGGTCAGCAGTCGCTTCAGCGCGGTGTGGGGAGACATCGGCTGGTCTTCGGTGCCCCGCAGGTCGATCGCCAGGCAGCCCTCCGGGAACCGCTGCGACAGCTGGTGAGCGGCGGTCACCGCCAGCGCCGTCTTGCCGACCCCTGGCGCACCGGAGAGCACGACCACCCCTCCGGCTTCGGCTTCCGAGGCCAGCCACCGCAGCTCGGACTCCCTGCCGACCAGCCGGCTGACAGCGGGCAGGGTGTAGAGCAACGCCTTGTGCTCGATGCGGCCGGAACGGCGGCGTTCGCACTTCGACAGCAGCAGAAAAGACGTCCTCTCGTGGTCGTCGAGCCCCAGCGCGGTGGCGAGGAGCTCGGCCGAGCGCTCCTGCGGCGCGGCCGCGCGGCCGTTCTCGAGGTCCCTGAGGGCGCGAACGCTCACACCAGAGGCGGCGGCGAGCTTCGCCTGCGACAGCCCGGCCGCGGTCCGGTACCGGAGCAGGCAGAGACCGAAGACGGTGGCGACTTTCGGATCACGCGGCTCGATCACAACCCGCAATACAACCTTGCTGCGACATGAAGAGGAAACTCTCGTCTACCGCATGGATGATCGGGCAGACATCTCTGCACGATCGAGCCAAGGCACGCATCCGGCCCAGCGGAACCACCACCCCGTTATTGCGGAGCACGCAGCGCGTGCACGGTGTGCCCGAGCCGGCTTCCGAGATGCATGACCGTCCACGAGAGGTCGTCGACGGCGGAATCGGTCACCACCACCGAGAACGTGTCGCCACAGGTGATCGTGGACCGCAGCGGCCCGTCTGGTTTCCGGGGGTGCACCGTCAGCCCGACCAGTCCGGGCTCGCGCAGCCTGACGCCGCCCGCGCCGTCCAGTTCCACGGTCGCCGCCGGAGCACGCACGATCACATCGCCGCGCCGGCGCACCGCCACCGCCGTGTCCTGCCGCTCGACAGGAGTGCACAGGAAGTCACCGGACTCGTCCAACGCCGTCCGCATGCCCCTTCCGTCGTCAAGACTCACACCGTGCGACCAGAGCGACGCGGACCAGCCGCCCTCGGCCGCGGACACGACCACTTCGAGCGTGTCGTCAATGCCGTGACCGATCGAGATGGTGCTCGACGCGGTGACGATGCGCCCGTCTGTGGTCACGTACCAGTCCTCGACGAGGTCGGCCGCACGCACGCGACCGTCACCGACGGCGAAGACTCTTTCGCCGCAGAAGAGCTGGATCTGGTGGTGGGCGAGCACGCGACAGCCGCCGTCCGCCGGTACCGCCTCCAGCACACCGCCGTACCAGCGCAGGACAAGTCCTTCGACGTCGATCGCGAGGGACAGCCCGTTCCAGGTCAGTTCCGGCGACACCCCGCAGTGCCGGCACGAGAGCACGGTCCTCGAAGGAGAGCCGGTCGTCACGAACGTGGTGTGGTGGCAGGCCACCACCAGCTCACCGGTCCGGACGTCCCAGCACACACGGGCGCCTGACGACTCGATCACGAGCGACTGGTGCCCCGCGGACACCCGCCACCCGCCGCGGGCGCAGTCGAGGACCACCCCGCCGGCCTGGTCGATCTCGGCGCTGCCTTCTGCCGTCGTCAACGTGATCCGGTTGGTGGC
>JASLAV010000286.1 GCA_030146905.1 Lentzea sp.
ATTCCGTTTGGTTCCACCCGTTCGTCCCAGATCGACCTGAAAGCGTGCTGTTTGGCGTGCTTCCAAGCCTGCGGGTCAGGGCGCGACGGCGCGGCGGACGGTGTCGCGCAGCAGGTCCCGGCGGCGGTCGTGGTCCTCGGCGGGTTCGTCGCGCGTGGCCGCGTAGACGTTGCTGACCGGCGACCACGCCATGGACATCGCGATGACCATGGCCATCAGGTCGAAGGGGTCGCCCTCGCGAACGATGCCCGCCTTCTGCGCGTCGGCGATGGCACCGAGCTTGGCGTCGTCGCGGCGCTCGGTCTCGGCGACGAGGAGACCGGTGGGCCTGCGTTCGAGGCGGGCCCACGTGGCGAGCCGGATGAGCTCGGGGCGGGCGAGGTACTCGTCGTACAGGCGCACGGCCCAGTCCGCGAGGTCGGTGGCGTCGATCGGGACGACGTTGACGATCCGGTCCAGGGAGTCGTAGAAGATCGCGTCGAACAGCCCGTCCTTGTTGCCGAAGTAGGCGTAGAGCTGGGCTTTGTTGGTGCGCGCCGCGGCGACTACCCGTTCGATGCGGGCACCCGCGATGCCGTGCTCGGCGAACTCCGCCGTGGCGACGTCGATGATGCGTTGCCGCGTGGCCTCGCCTCTGGCCGTCAGCTGCTGGTCGGACATGCTCCCACCCTAACAACAGAACAGTCGGTTTACTTTGCGGCCGTGTGCGCGTACGTTGAAATAGACCGAACAGTCTGTTTGAGGAGCGTCATGCGAAACACCACCGGATGGCAGGTGCAGGACGGCACCACGCTCGTCTCGGCACCGATCTCCCGCCGTGACCTGCGGCCGGACGACGTCGCGGTGCGCGTCGACCACTGCGGGGTCTGCCACACGGACCTGCACGCCCTGCGCTCGTACGACGGCGGCGTGCTCGTGCCGGGACACGAGTTCACCGGCGTGGTGACCGAGGTCGGCCAGGACGTGACGGCCTTCCGCGTCGGCGACCCGGTCGCCGTCGGCAACATCGTCGACTCCTGCGGCGAGTGCGACATGTGCGCGGCCGGCCAGGAGAACTTCTGCCGCGCGTACCCCACGCTCACCTACAACGGCACCGACCGCCACGACGGAACGACGACGCTGGGCGGGTTCTCCCGCGAGTACGTCGTCCGGGAGAAGTTCGCCTATCCCCTGCCGTCCGGGCTGGACCCGGCCGCCGCGGCGCCGTTGATGTGCGCCGGGGTCACGGTGTGGGAGCCGCTGCGCGCCCTGAACGTCGGTCCGGGCATGCGCGTCGCGGTGGCGGGCCTGGGCGGGCTGGGCCACCTCGCGGTGAAGATCGCCGCGGCCATGGGCGCCGAGGTGTCCGTGGTGAGCCGGTCCGCGGACCGGGCGGCGGAGGCCGTCAAGCTCGGCGCCCAGGACATCGTCGTCTCCACCGACCCGGACAGCACCGCCGCGGCCCGCGACCGGTTCGACGTCCTGATCGACACCATCCCCGTCCCCCACGACGTCGGCCCCTACCTCAAGCTGGTGGCCATGGACGGGACGCTGAGCCAGGTCGGCTACCTCGGCTCCATGACCGTGGAGACGATGGACCTGCTCCTCGGCAGGAAGAAGCTGAGCTCCGGAGGCAGCGGCGGCGTGCCCGCCACCGCCGCCATGCTGGAGTTCTGCGCCGAACACGGCATCACCGCCGACATCGAGCTCCTCCCGTCGGCCCGTGTGAACGAGGCCCTCGAGCGGCTCGAACGGGGCGACGTCCGGCACCGGTTCGTGCTCGACCTGTCCGACCTGGACTGACCGCAGGCCTCCGCGAAGGTGACCACGACAGGTGCAGGCACAGCGCGACGCGCCCCTGCACCATGAAGTGGTGATCAACGATCTGGGTGGGTTCCTGCGCAGTCGCAGGGAACGTCTCAGTCCCGTCGAGGCGGGTATCGAGCCCGGCCGCACCCACCGGCGGGTGCCGGGGTTGCGCCGGGAGGAGCTGGCGGAGCTGGCCGGGGTGAGCGTCGGCTACTACACGCGGCTCGAACGAGGGGTGAGCGGGAGCGCGTCCGCGGCGGTGATCGACTCGCTCGCGGCGGCGCTGCGGCTCGATCCCGCCGAGCACGACCACCTGCGCGTGCTCGCCGCGCCGCCACGACCGTCGAGGCACCGGGCGCGCAGGAGCAGGGTGCGGTCGTCGGTGCGGGAGCTGCTGGCGGCGCTGACGACGCCGGCCGTGGTCGTCGACCACCGGGCTGACGTGCTCGCGTGGAACCGTCTGGGCCACCTCCTGCTCGCGGGACATGTCGCGTTCGACGCGCCGGACGGGCGGGTGAGGCCGAACATCGCGCGGATGTTGTTCCTCGACTCGCACCGCCAGGCGCTGTACCGCGACTGGCGGGCGAAGGCACTGGTGACGACGGCGGCGTTGCACCAGGCGGTGGCACGGCACCCCGCTGATCCGGTGCTGGAGCAGCTGGTCGGGCAGCTCGCCGTCGACAGCGTGGAGTTCGCACGGATGTGGACGCGACGTCCCGTGAAGACGTGCTCCTACTACGTGCGCGAGATGGACCACCCTGTTGTCGGACGGATGACGTTGGCGAACGAGACCGTCACGTTGCCCGATGACGACCAGCAGCTCGGTCTGTTCTACGCACAGGCCGGCACCGCCGACGCCGATGCGCTCGCGTTGCTCGGACAGCTGCGATGAAGGCCGTCGTGGTGGGTGGTGCGGGCACGATCGGACGGCGGTTGGTGCCGGCGATGCGTGCCCGTGGCCACGAGATCGTCGTTGCGGGGCGGACGAGCGGTGACGTGCACGTGGACCTGGCCGTGCACGAGTCGATCGAAGCGATGTACCGGGACGTCGCGGACATCGAAGCCGTGGTGTGCATCGCCGCGCACGGCGCGCTCGACGAGTTCGCGAAGCTGACGGTGGACGCGCTGCACGACAACATGCGGGCCAAGTTCTACGGGCAGGCCGACCTGGTGCTCACCGGGCAGCACCACTGCGCGGACGGGGCGTCGTTCACGCTGACGTCCGGCATCTTCGCCGACCAGGCGTGGCCCGGTGTCACCGGCGGCGGCGTGATCAGCGGCGCGCTGCACAGCTTCGTGCTGTCGGCCGCGGTGGAGCTGCCGAGGGCGATGCGGATCAACGCCGTCAGCCCCACGATGGTCAGCGACTCCGACGACGCG
>JASLAV010000342.1 GCA_030146905.1 Lentzea sp.
CGGGGTCGCCCGGTTCTGCTGCGGTGCGCCGTGCTGCGCCTCCGCCTTGCCGGGCGGGGTCCACGTGGCCGCGGCCCGCCCGTTGGACGGCAGCGCGTCCCGGCTCGACGACGCGTGGCTCGGCGAGGTCGCGTCCGTGGGCGGCAGCGGTGGCAGGGGCTTGGAGTTGTCAGCTCCGCTGTTCGTGCCACTGCTCGACGACGCCGTGGTCGTGTCCTGCGCGGACACCTCTGCGGGGGGCAGCGGTGGCAGGGGCTTGGAGTTGTCGGTCCCGCTGTTCGTGCCACCGTTCGACGACGCCGTGGTCGTCTCGGTGGGCGGCAGCGGCGGCAGGGGCCTGGAGTTGTCGGTGCCACCGCTCGACGACGTGGTTGCTTCCGCCGTGGTCGTCTCCGTGGGCGGCAATGGCGGCAGGGGCCTGGAGTTGCCGGGCCCGCCGTCCGTGCCACCGCTCGACGTCGTGGTCGTGCCAGGCGCGGTGTTGTAGGCGGCGATCTTCTCGTCGACGACGGCCTTCTTGTCCCACCACTCCTTCTGCTTGACGTCGGCGGCACGGCGGGCATCGTCGAGCTTGGTCTCCGCCTCCCTGACGAGCGCCTCCTGGGCCGCGCGGTCGGCGTCGAGCCTGGCGACCTCCTGCTCGTACCTGGTCTCCGCCGCGGTGCGGGCCGCGTCGGCCTGCGCGACGACCTGCTGCTGCGCGAGCAGTTCCGTCTGCCGGGCTTCCGCCTCCGTCCGCAGGACGGCCAGTTCAGCCTCGGCGTCGCGCAGCTGTTGCTGCGTCCGTTGCAGTGCCGTCCTGGCGTCGTCGGCGTCGGACTGCGCCGACTGCACCGCGGCCTGCGAGCCGCCGTTGGCCTTGACCTCGTCCAGCGCGAGCTTGGCCTCCGTCGCGATGGCACCGAGGCCGTCGATCCGGGAACCCAGCTCGGTCACGGTGTCCTGCGTGCTGTCGAACTCGCGCTGAGCGGTCTGGGCGCGGGCCTCCAGTGCCGGGAGCTTGGCCTGCTCGTCGAGGTGCGTCTCGACCGCCGCGTTGTAGGCGATCTGGACCGGCGTGAGCTCCGAGTCGTTCTTGGCGAGCTTCGCGGCGGTCTCGTTGATGACCTGCTGCGCCTCGTGCCGCCTGGTGTCGACGTCGACCTCGGCGGCGCGCCAGTCGTCCGCCGCCTTCTTCAGGTCGGTCTGGGCGGTGTCCAGGGCCGGGTCGAAGTCCTTGCCCAGCACCGCCTGCGCGTCCGCGGCCGGCATGCGGACCGCGGCCGAGTTCGGCACGGACAGGTCGACGACGGAGGTCTTGCCGCCGATCGTCGCGACCACGCGGTACTCGACGCCGAACTGGACCAGGCCGGTCCGCGCCTTCGGCTTGACGTTGTTCACCTTGTTGTCGGTCGGTCCGCCGGAGGACGCCGTCGAGTCCTCGCCGGCGTGCCGGAACTCGACACCGCTCGCGACGAGGTTGACGTTGTCCTTCGGGTCGGTGTTCTGCTTGATCGCAGCGCCACCGGTCGCGAGGCCCACCGACACGTCACCGGTCTCGGTGACCTTCGCCTCGCCGCTGGTCGCGGTGACCTGCGACCGCGGGTTCTCCAGCGCCACACCGTCGCTGAGCGAGCCGAGCGACGGGTCGACGAGCCTGGCGTAGACCTTCACGTCGGCGTCCTGGCCGAACGTCAGCGCCGCTTCCTTGAGGCCGGGCACCTCCAGCGGGCCCGACAGCATCGACGGCAGGTGCGGCTGCAGGTTCTCCGGGCTCAGCGTGGACAGCAGGCTGTTCAACGAGCCGGTGCCCTTGCCGGTCAGGCCCTTGCCCGCACCGGCGTCGGTCAGCGCCTTCACGGCGGCGTCGCGCAGGTCCTTGGCACCGCGCAGGTTCTCCACCGACGCGGCCTGCGGGAGCTGCGAGGCACGGGCGTCCTGCTGGAACGCGGCCGTCGCCTCCGGCGTGCCGAACCGGCCGGGGAGCTTGCCGGCCGCCGACATGTACGGCTGGGTGTTCGCCTTGCCGGAGACCTTCTGGTTGTCCGCGTGCAGCCGGACGGTCATCTGCTGCTGGCCGCTCGTGGCCTTCGCGACCTCCTGGTCGCCCTTCTCCACGACGAGCTCGAACTCGATCGGCACGCTGTAGCGCGCCGCCGGTCCGCCCGCGCCGCGGAGGTGGCCGAACTGGTCGGTCGTCGAGGTGGTGACCGAGCTGCTCTTCGCCCCGCCGATGTTCGCCGTCGCGATCACGCCGGCGGTGCCGGAGACGTTCGGGTTCGCGCTGCCGGGCGAGGCCAGCCCCGGCGCCTTGACGCCGAGACCCCATCCGGTGCCGCGGCCCTGGCCGTCGGAGACCTTGTTCGCCCCGGCGATCGTCGACTCCATCTCGACGCCGTCGTTCACGACGTCCTGGAACTGCGGCGTCTGCGCCTTGGCGCGCAGCGTCACCTGGTACGAGTCCTTGCCGAACGTTCCCGGCTGGTGCACCAGCAGCGGCACGCCGCCGTCCAGGGCGCTGTCGATCATCGCCTTGACGCTCGCGGGCGAGCTGAAGTCGACCAGGCGCTGCATGTTGCTCATCGAGTCCCTGAGCACCGACTCCGGCAGCAGCGGGTCACCGAAGCGCTTCGTGGTCTTGGCGTTGACGTCCTGGGTCAGCTGGGAGACCACGCCGGACAGGTCCGGCACGCTCTCCACGGTGGACAGACCGAGCGCGCCGGGCTCGCCGTCGGCCACCGACGAGGGCGGCGCCATCGTCGGCATCTCGGGCTTCGACACGTTCGGCTTGACGTCGGGCAACAGGCCCATGTCCCGCGCGACGTCCTCGGTCACGCGCACGAACACCGACTTCGGCATCGACACGGCCGCGCCCTCGGCGTGCGGGGTGCCGCCGTAGACGAAGTTGCCGGAGCGGCTCTCGCCGACCACCGTGACGTCCGCGTCGAGCTGCACCAGCACGGTGCGGGCTCCCGCGGGGGTCACGCGGTTGCGGTCGTGGCTGCCGCTGATCTCGTTGGCCGACGTCTTCGAGTCCGACCACGGCGTGACCTTGCCGGCCACCGCGACACCACCGGCGCCGCTGGTGGGCGTGGGCTCACCGGCGGGCGGGGGAGTGACGTTCGGCTTGATCGGCACGTTCACGCCGGCGGTGAGGTCGACCGACCGGCTGGTCGTCGACGACTCGCCCGCCTTGTACCCGCCGGTGCTCGCGTTCTCCGTGCCGGTGTCGTCCGAGATGGACACGATCTTCGGGTTGCTGAGCCCGAACTTCACGCCGATCGCGCCGGTGCGGTCGGTGACCCGCCGGTCGTACTTGAGGCCCTGCTCCCCGATGCCGGTCTCGGTCAGCGTGCGCAGGTTCGCCTTGATGTTTCTCCGGGGAGAACATCTTGTCGATCTGCGCCCGTGACGCGGTGCCCGGCACGGTCAGC
Source organism: Lentzea sp. (assembly GCA_030146905.1). The sequence goes on from JASLAV010000342.1 coordinate 3,414, forward strand.
GCCGAGTCGCCGCCCGCCGCGCGGTTCAGCGCGTCGATGGCCTGGTCGCGCAGCGCCGTCGTGTTCGCGACGGCCTCCACGTGCAGGAAGTCCGGCGACTTCTCCTTGGCGGGGGTGCTCAGCAGTTGGTGGACGGTCGGGGCGTTCTCCAGCGCCTTCGGCTCCGGCGTTCCGGGCTCGAAGCCCTTGCCGGAGTCGTTGTCCAGGGTGGAGCCGTCGGACACCCACAGGTTGACGCCGCCCTTGATGGGCTTGAGGTCCGTGGCGCCGTCACCGGTCTTCGCCACGGTGTGCTGCTTGGGCGCCTGGTGGCCGGGCGCGCCGGGTACGACGCGCCGCACCCAGGCACGGGGCCGGGTGAACGTGGTGATCTCGACCTGGAACTCCACGTCGCTGCGGAACACCTGGGCGTTCGGGCTGCCGACGTTGAGCGAGGTGCTGTTGACCGTCGGGCCGGCCGCGGTCTTGTCCGACCACGAGTGGTTGTACTTCACGCCGGCCTGCGGCGTCGGGGTCAGCGTGGCGACCCCGGTCTTGGAGGGGATCATCACCTTGCCCTCGACACCACCGCTCCAGCCCTTGGTGGTCGTCGTGGAGCTGTCGAGCTTCGGACCGGTCGACGACGCGTCGCGGATGTTGCGCGCGTCGGCCTGGCCGAGGTGCTCGGTGTTCGCCACCGTCGCCTTGACGGTGATGTTGACGTAGGTGTTGCTGGTCGTGCCGCTGTTCTTGAGCTGCACCTGGACGCCCGGTCCCATCAGGCTGTCCATGTTGGCCCGCAACGCCGTCGGCGAGAGCTGCGAGGTCAGCTTGCGCTGGTTCGCGAGCTGTTCCGAGACGTCGGCGAAGCCCTTGCCCTTGCTCGAGCGCGGGTTCGAGCTCGGGTCCGCCCAGCTCGGCAGGAACTTCTCGAACCCCGGCAGGCCGCGCAACGCGTCCTCGACCTGGTTCTGCACCTGCGCCGCCACCTCGAACTCGCCGACCTTGGCGTTGCCGGCGGCGAGCGTGTCGCGGAGGTAGGGCGGCGGGAACTTCTTGCCCTTGTTGGTCTCGTCGACCGTGGAGTCCTTGGTGCCGTCCGGGGTCGGCAGGCCCAGCGCCGCCGCCTCCGGCAGACCGAGGCGCACGTAGGTGGTGACGGGGATCTTGACGGGGGCACCGCTCGGCGCGCGGACCTCGACCTCGGCCTGCACCTTGTACAGGCCGGTGCCGCCCTTCATCTGGATGCCGCTCTTGTGGCTCGTGTTGATGCCCGCGTTGACGTTCTCGGCGATGCGCGCCGAGTAGCCGAGCGTGGCACCGACCTGGCCGCCGACCGTGTTCGGGATGCCGGCGTTGAAGCCGAGCCCGCCGGTGACGTCACCACCGGACTTGGTCGTCGACGACACACCACTGCTGTGCGAGGCGCTGTCGTGCAGGCGGAACACCGAGCTGTCGTGCGTGCCCACCAGTTCCGCGGTCTGCAGCGTCGCCTTCATCTGCACCGCAGCGCCCTTGCTGGCGTGCGGGCTGATGAGGTCCGGTGACGTGATGTACCCGCCACCGAGCATCGCGCCGAGGTTGTTGCGGATCTCGGTCGGGCTCAGGAAGTTCTGCAACGCTTCGCGGCCAGGCGAGCCGATCTTGACGATCGACGGGTGCAGGTTCCGCGCGACGTCGGCGAACGCCTTCTGCTGGTTGTCGACCGACACCGCCTCGGGGACGGGGTGCTCGACCTTGGCGCCCCAGTTCTCGATCGGCGCCGTGGCGACGCTGATGGCGTTGCCGGAGCTGGTGATCGACGCCAGGTCGTCGGGGATGTGGAGCTTGACCTCCGTGCCGGTGTTGACCGCGGGCAGGTGCTGCTCGCGACCGTTGGCGTCGGTCAGCGTGACGTCGTAGGTCACCCCGACGGTGGCCTCGGTCGAACCCTCGCCCGCCCGGATGATGCGCTGGTCGGTGAGCGAGGACGACGTGTTCTGCGACTGCGCGGGCGTGGCGAACTGCGCCTTGCCGCCGAGCGAGCCGTACGGGCCGTACCCGACGGCGGCCGTGACCGCGCCGCCGACGTCGTTGGCCGTGGCGACGGTGTGCGTCGTCGAGGACGAGTTCCCCGACTGCGCCGTCATGTCGGTCTTGCTGGTGGGCGCGGCCACGGGGGCCGTGTCCGTCTGCGCGTGCATGGTGGCGCGGACGTTCGCCTCGTACCAGGTGTTGCCGATCTTGACCTGGAAGTTGCGGCCGCTGTCCAGGAACGACTCGAAGTCACCCTTGATGGCCTGCTCGATGCGGGCGGCGTCGGCGGGCTTGAGGTTCGGGATGCCCGCCGTGACGTTCTCGGCGCCCCGCACCTCGGAGGGGGAGATCGAGCCGAGCGCCTGGTTGTCCTGGAAGAACTTCGGCAGGGTCTTCGCGTCCGGCATGACCTGGCCGACCTCCGGCCTGGCCAGCGTGGTCATCGGGATGACGGGGTTCGGCGTCGGCCTGGTCTGGATCTCGGGCTCCGACCACGCCGAGGTCGCCGGGTCCTGCGGCTGGACCGCCGGCTTGCCGACGGGCGCGGTGGTCTCAGTCGTCGTGGTCTCGGCCGTCGTGGTGTCGGCGGGCGGGGTCTCTGCGGGCGGGGTCCACCCGGCGGGCGGCGGAACCGTTGCCGGACCGGCGGGTTCCAGCCTCGTGTCGGGCACCATCACCTGGCTGTTGGCGGTGCGCTCGACGAGCCACAGGTGACGCGGCCGCACGCCGGGGTCCGGCAGTTTCAGGTCGGCGCCCATCATGCTGCCGTCGTCCTTGTGCACGGCGGAGGCGGTGTCGTGCTGCTGGAACACGCGCGAGCTGTCGGTGTACTCGTCGGGGACGCCCAGGTAGTGCAGCGTCTCGTGGGCGAGGACCTCGGGGCTGGTGCTCGGGTTCCAGTGCGTCTGGTCGACGTTCGGGTTGTCCGGGTCGACCTTGACGGTGGTGTGCGCGTCGGCCCTGTTGTCGGTGAACTCGAGGTTGAGGTGGAACTGGTCACCGCTCGGGAGCCGGAAACCCTGGTTCAGCAGGTTGTTGACGCCGTTGGTGGCGTTCTCCTTGACCTTCGCGACGACCTCGGGGTCGGCCTTCGCGGCTGCGTCGAGGTGCACCTTGACGGTGTACTCCTGCACGAAGTTGCCGGGGCTGGTCTCGATGCGGCGCAGGTCGTAGTTGATCAAGCCGTGGTAGGACTTGATGTTCGACGGCGTGCTGTCGGTGCGGACGTCGTGGACCGTCACGTCGACGGTCCGCATGTCGGTGTCGTTGCGGCGGTCGGCCCAGGTGCTGCGGTCGACCGGCTTGTCGGGAGCGAACCAGTCCGCGGTCTTCGAGGGGTCGTGGCGCCACGACTCGTCGGTGAGGACGTCCTTGCCCTG
>JASLAV010000363.1 GCA_030146905.1 Lentzea sp.
CAATTAGCCACGCCACAACGAAAAATCTGGCGTGGCGATTGGTATTTCTCGCGTTTTGGGCCTACCGTTGCGTTCTAGTCGGCCCGTCTCTTAGGGCCGTGAGCGTCCTGGGAGGGACTGACGGTGAACAAGGCCCAGCTCATCGAGGCGCTCGCCGAGCGCCTCGGAGACAAGAAGACCGCCGGTGCTGCTGTTGACGGCCTCGTGGACGTGATCGTCCGCAGCGTCAACAAGGGCGAGAAGGTCAACATCACGGGCTTCGGCGTCTTCGAGAAGCGCGCCCGTGCGGCTCGCACGGCGCGCAACCCGCGTACGGGCGAGACCGTGAAGGTCAAGAAGACCAACGTGCCCGCGTTCCGCCCCGGCTCGACGTTCAAGGACGTCATCAGCGGTGCGAAGAAGCTGCCGAAGGTCGTTGCCGCCAAGGCTGCTGCCAAGCCGGCCGCCGCTGCCGCCGCGAAGCCCGCGGCCGCGAAGGCGCCCGCCACCAAGGCGGCGACCACCACCCGCGCAACCACCACGCGCACGCGTACGGCCGCGGCCGCCACCAAGGCGCCCACGACCCGTCGCACGACCACGGCCGCCGCCGCGAAGCCCGCTGCTGCTGCCAAGGCGCCCGCGAAGGCGACCGCCACGAAGACCGCTGCTGCCAAGACGACGGCCGCCACCAAGGCGCCCGCGGCTCGCAAGACCGCTGCCGCCAAGACGACCACGGCTGCTGCGAAGACGACGGCTGCGGCGAAGCCCGCTGCGAAGACCACGGCTGCCAAGGCGCCCGCGGCTCGCAAGACGGCTGCCAAGAAGAAGTGAGACGGGCCTCCCTGTCGGGAGGCTGCGTCACTTCGGTTCGACACGCGAAAGGCCCCGGTGTGCGCACACCGGGGTTTTCGTGTTTGTTGGCCGCTGCTTCGCAGGCGGCGGCGAGTTCGCCCTTGAGTCGGTCGTCCGGCCGCCGCTTCGGCCCGAATCGCCTTCGGCGGTTGACCCGAAGAGGCGACCGGACGACCGACGCGAACTCGCGGGCTCCCCGCTCGGGCCGGAGCGTGCCCCTTTGTATCCCGGGTTGGGTATCCCGGGCTGGCCAATAGAAATAACGCATTCACGCCTGCGAACGAGGGCTGCGCAAGCTGAACCGCCGCCTCCCGCTCCCTGGTTGTTGCCCTAGGCGAACTTTTGGAGAGTGGGAGACGGCGGCGGAAAAGAGCTTCAGGGGCGGGGTAGGGCTGTGGGTAGGTAGTGGGCTGAGACCAGGGTTGGCCAGCTCGAAGGCGAGTCCGAAGTGGACCAGGTGCCGAACGGCCTGGTGAAGGCGAGCACCCAGGTGCTGCCCTTCTTGCAGGGGAACTCGTCGAGTCGCAGCCCGCCCATTTCGGCCAGTGTCCGCGCCAACGACGGGATCACGCCGCCCTGCGAGCACACGACGGCCCTGCCCTCCTCGGCCGCGACCTCCAGCAGCCGCACGAGACCGGCGTCGGGGTCGGGCCAGTAGCCCTCCTCCGACAGCCGGTGCTCCTCGACCAGCTCCACGGAGAGGTCCTTCGCCACTCCACGCACGGTGTCCGCGCAACGCACCCTGGGGGCCGTGTGGACGCGCGTGGGTGACCAGAGGGGCAGCAACAAGCGCAGCGCCGCCGCTTGCCGCCTGCCGGCGTCTGAGAGGGGACGGAGGTTGTCGTCGCCGTTCCACTCCGAGCGCTTTCCGGCCTTCGCGTGCCGCACCAGCAACACCAGCAGCAGGTCGGCGGGCAGCCGGTCGAACTCGGCGAGTACCTCGCGGTCCGGTTCGTAGGTCAGCAACTCGCGGGCCTGAGCGACCGGTAGCCACCGCAACGAGTCCACCTCGTCATTGGCGGCGAAAGAACCGGAGACGGCTTCGGCGGCGTAGTAGTCGACCGTTTTGGACGTGCCCTTCACGGAGTACGACACCTGCCGCAAATGCCGGCCGAGAACGCAGGAGAAGCCCGTTTCCTCTTCCACCTCGCGCACGGCGCAGGCGGGAATCGTCTCGCCCTCGTCCAGTTTGCCCTTCGGCAGGGACCAGTCGTCGTAACGCTGGCGGTGCACGACCGCGACTTCGACGTCACCGCCGGCATCGCGCCAGAGCACCGCCCCAGCAGCTTTGATCACCCAAGAGCTCCGTGCCTGTGCAGCAGTTCCATCTGGTGGTCGCGCACCGACGTTCCGTCGGACGGCGATGCTTCCCATTCTCCGTCGGAACGGAGCACCCAGCAGCGCGTGTGCGGGTCGAGCGCGGAGTCGAACATGTCCCCGAGCTGCTTGGTCAGGCGAGGGTCCGCCACGCGCACGGCGACCTCGACGCGGCGGTCGAGGTTGCGGTGCATCATGTCCGCGCTGCCGATCCAGTACTCGTCGCAGGAGACGAAGTGGAAGACCCGCGAGTGCTCGAGGAACCGGCCCAGGATCGAGCGCACCCGGATGTTCTCCGACAGCCCCTTGATGCCCGGCTTCAGGCCGCAGATGCCGCGCACCACCACGTCGACGGGCACACCGGCCTGCGACGCCCGGTACAGCGCGTCGATGACCTGCTCGTCCACGAGCGAGTTCACCTTGATGCGGACACCGGAGGGCTCACCGGCCTGCGCGCGTTCGATCTCGGTGTTGATGCGGTCCACGATGCCCTTGCGCACGCCGTAGGGCGCCACGAGCAACGTGCGGTACTCGTCCTGGCGCGCGTAGCCCGTGAGGACGTTGAACAGGTCCGTGAGGTCCGCGCCGATCGTCGGCTCGGCGGTCAGGATGCCGACGTCCTCGTAGAGCCGCGCGGTCTTCGGGTTGTAGTTGCCGGTGCCGATGTGGCAGTAGCGCCGGATCGTCGAGCCCTCCTGGCGCACCACGAGCGAGGTCTTGCAGTGCGTCTTCAGGCCCACCAGGCCGTAGACGACGTGGACGCCCGCCTTCTCCAGCGTGCGCGCCCACTTGATGTTCGCCTGCTCGTCGAAGCGCGCCTTGATCTCCACCAGCGCCACGACCTGCTTGCCCGCCTCTGCCGCGTCGATCAGCGCGTCCACGATGGGCGAGTCGCCGGAGGTGCGGTACAGGGTCTGCTTGATGGCCAGCACGTGCGGGTCGGCGGCGGCCTGCTCGATGAAGCGCTGCACCGACGTGGAGAACGAGTCGTACGGGTGGTGCACGAGGACGTCGCCCTCGCGCAGCGTCGCGAACACGCTCTTCGGCGTCTCGCGCTCACCGAACGCCGGGTGCGTCGCCGGCACGAACGCCGGGTCCTTCAACGTCTTGCGGTCGATGCCGTAGAGCTGCCACAGGCAGGACAGGTCGAGCAGGCCGGGCACGGTCACGACGTCGTGCGGGTCGACCTCCATCTCCCGCAGCAGCAGCTCCAGCATGTGCTCGGTCATGTCGTCGGCGACCTCCAGGCGCACCGGCGGACCGAACCGGCGTCGCGCGAGCTCGCGTTCCAACGCCTGCAACAGGTCCTCGTCGCGGTCCTCCTCGACCTCGAGGTCCGCGTTGCGCGTCACGCGGAACGCGTGGCACTCGATGACCTCCATGCCGGCGAACAGCTCGCCCAGGTGCGCGGCGATGAGTTCCTCCAGCGGCAGGAAGGTCGCCGACGAGGACGACCGGTCTCCCTCCACGCGGACGAGACGCGGCACGTTGTCCGGCACCTTCACGCGGGCGAACCGCTCGCCGCCGCCCTCGGGATCGCGCACGGTCACCGCGAGGTTCAGCGAGAGCCCGGAGATGTAGGGGAACGGGTGTGCCGGGTCGACCGCGAGCGGC
>JASLAV010000476.1 GCA_030146905.1 Lentzea sp.
GTTGTCATGGCCACCTCTCAAGCGAACGGCGGCAACAAGCAGGAGGCGGGGAGGCTGGACCGCGACGAGATCGCGACGCTGTTCCCGGAGGCGTTGGAGGCGGGCAAGTGGGAGGAGCTCGACGCGCAGGCGAACCAGGCAGAGATCAGGCGCCTCGACGCTGAGGTGGACGTCCTGCGCGGAGCCGACTTCCAGCATCTCGCCCAGGAAACCCGGTTCACGCTGTCCGGTGAGGACGGTCGGAAGACCTTCGCCGATCTCATCGATGAGACGATCAGGTCGGAGCTGGCCAGGGGCCTCGTCAAACAGGGGTACCTCGACCGGAACTTCGCCCTCTACGCGGCGCAGTTCTACGGGGACTTCACCGGCGTGGACGTGGCCAGGTTCATCGTGCAGACGGTCGAAACCAACACGAAGGACGTCGACTACCCGTTCAGCGGCCCGCAGGCCATCGACAGCCTGCTGAACGAGGCACCGGACTACTTCTCCCACACGATCAGCGCCTACAACGTCCAAATCCTCGATCATCTCCTCAGGACGAAGGACGAACGCGCCACCCACGTGGCGGACACCATCGTGGCGAACGGCGGGAAGGACGCGGACGAGTTCCTGCAGAGGTACTTCAACGCCGGGACGCAGCGCGAACGCTTCGCGACCTTGCTGAGCAGCCGGCAGTGGAAAGGCGTGTTCACCCAGCTGGTGCACCACCTGGAACTCCCTGACGACGACCGGCCTGCACTCGTGGACGCCGCACTTCGGGGCGCGAACAACGGTGAGGGCTACGTGCTCAACGACCTGATCGGTCACTTCATCGAAGACCACTACGCGTCGATGAAAGCCTTTACCGCCCCGCAAAACGCCGAAGTCGCGGCCAAGATCGTCCTGATTCTGGAGGTGGCGGGCGGAGTCCTTCCCGACCTGGCACCCCTGGACGAGGGGATCCGGGCGCTGGTCGTGCAGGCGGACCTCTACCGCATCACGGCGGACAACCTGCGGGTGGCGCTGGATACGGACGGCGACGTCAGTCTCGATCGGGTGCGCGAGCAGCAGGCCGTCTACGATCTGTGCCGCCGTTTTCCAGGTGAGTACCTGGATGCGGTGGACGCGGACGACCGGACACGGTATTCGGTGCTCACCGCGCCAGTCCTCGTCGAGGTTCTCGCTGAGCTACCCGACTCCGGAGCCGAGGACGAGCACGCACACCAGCTCGTCGCAATGGCCTCGCCGGACATCCGCCTGGAAACGCTCAGCGCCGTGCCACACCGTTACTGGAGGGATCTCGCGCAGCACCGCTTGTTCCTCGCGAACATTTCCAACGTGCAGGCCTACCGGGTCGCGATCGGTTCCATCGACGAGCCTATCGCCAAGTTGCTCCTCACGGCGGGAAGCATCGACGGCGCCGACGCCGACGAGAACGCGAAATCGATCGTCGCCGTCTACCTGCTCAACTCAGCCGCCGCGATTCCTGTCGCACGCCAACGGGTCGAACTCGTGGAGAGCCTGCGACCGGCACACTGCCTACCGGTGAGCGGGATCGAGCCAGAGGCGGGCACCCTGCTCGCGCTGCTGCTCGAGCACGACCTGGTCGAGGACTCCATCGAGTCGTTCCTGCGGTTCCGCGATGCCGGTTGGTCCGCGATCGAGCCCGCGATCGAGCAGTCCGAGAAGTTCCCAGAGTTCATGACACCGGAGTTGGTCAGCGGCTTCCTCGCCGATCTGCTGCGCAGCAGCAGGGTTCCTGATTCGGCCAAGGAGAAGATCCTCGGAGAATTGGCGCTGTACGTGCCGCACGACGACGTCGACGTACTTCGCGCCGCAGGAGTCTTTGCCGTCACGCGAGAACGATCGTTGCCGTCGGACCAGATCGCGCGCATCGCAGCCACCGTTCGTGACGCGAACCTGACGTTGAAGCTGCTGCTCACGGCCTCGACATCAGTACCGGAAACCGTTTCGGTGCTGAAGAGGCTGGGTGAGCCGTACAGCCACTTCGCGAACGTTGGCGTGAGTGACTTCAAGGTGACTGCGGACGAGCCGCACCAGTTGATCCTCGAACGGCTGAAGGACGCCGGCGTCATCACGTCGTTCAGGAAGGTGAAGGACTCGTACAACGTGAAGCGGGTACCCGTAGGGGGAACGCCGACGTCAGCTTGACTTCTGCATCGGGATCTCGGTCTTGACGTTGTGTATGCCCTTGAGCCGGGTCACGTGATCGGCCTGGAACCTGCGATATGAGCCGAGGTCGGCGAGCATGCTCGCTGCCTGGCGGAGGCCGTGCACCTCGCGGACCGGCATGTCGTCGCCCTCACGACGAGCGGTCGCCGACGTCGTCGGTGTTGCTGAACATCGCCACCGCGCTCGCTTACAGCGCATTGACGTTGCTACCTAGCTGGCCGCAACGGCATGGCGATGCGGTCGCCGTCGCCGCCGCGGGGCACGGCCGAAGCTCTGTAAGCCAAGGAGTCTGGTGATGTCCGCACTTCTCGAGACGGACGATGGAGCGAAGGTGTCCATCGTGGACGATGGCTGAACCCAGACGCTCCGGCCGTACTTCCACAGTGTGACGGCACTTCTGTGGCGGGCGTAGCACCTCTAGTGTGCCGCCATGAGCGTCCGGAAACTTCTGCAGAAGCTGCAAGGCGTTGTCACATCCCAGTCCCGCGACGCCGAGCTGGCCGGTAGCTTCCGCGTGCCAGCCGAGTACGAGTCGATCCTCGGGCGATGCGTCAGCTACAGCACCGCCGCCAGCGATCTGCTCGGAAGGCTCCACGTCGAGATTGCGAGCGACTTCGGCTTGGAGCATCTGACGCAGCAACAGGTCGAGAACGAGCTGTTCCGCTTCATCTGCTCGTGCAAGGCCGATCCCCGAACGCGAGCAGCCGACATCTTCCTTGAGCGGAACCTGCGGGAAGTCGAGGAGAAGGAAGCCTGGTACGCGATCAACCACTTGGAGGTCGAAGGACTTCTGACTCAGGATGGAGTGCGGATCGTTCCCGTCGAGCAGGCACTCCGGGATGCGGTCGGCGTCGACCGCTGGGATCAACGAGCAAAGAGTCTCGCCCTGGTCACCGTCCGAGGATCCAACCAGGCCCGAATGATCGAACGCGGTCTCGCGGAAGTGCGGGACGCCCTTGCCGGTCTCCGGGTGCGCTTGCGCGAACGCGGGTGCAGCCCGGAGCTGCTCCGCTTCCAGTTCGGACATCTCGCCGGCATTCGCCGCCACGAAAGCACTTGGACGTGGCACCATGTCGACGCCCTGAACCTGACCCTTTCGCACGAGGCAATCGAGCGCCTCGACGCGCTGCCGGTGCCGACCGGCAAGCCCGGTTTGACCGACGCAGGGCGTCGCCTGCGGACTGCGCTGGAGTGGATCGATCGGGCTTACCTGACAGATGATCTCGTCGTTCGCGTCGTCTTCCAGCTCACTGCGCTCGAGGCCATCCTCGGCAGCAAGGACGACAGGCTCAAAGCGCAGGTCCTCGCGTTCACGGGCGCTTTGCTCACGGCCGCGGCGGTCGGTGAGTTCTCGCATCCGAACCGGATCTACTTCATGTACGAGGACGTGCGGTCTACGGCTGTCCACGGAAGCGAGACGCCACCGCTCGACAAGCAGGACGTTCAAAGCCTTGAGCGGCACGTCAACGAGTTGATCGCGATCTACGCGCGCCTGGTCGCCGAGCACGGGTTTCAGACACGCAAACAGCTCCTTCGCTGGGTGGAGCAGCAGGTGGACGTCGAGGTTCTCCTCGCCCAGCTGGCCGAGCTGGCCCCTGAAAGCTGGCTTGGGTTCACCTGGCCGAGCAAGCAGTGACACCTGCGCCAGACGGTCACATGCCGCTCGGAATCGCCTGCTGGCAGTGCTACCGAATGAGCGCGTTAAGAGCTGCCAGCGACCCACCCCATGCGAAAACCCCGGCAAGGACGGCAGCCGCCAGATTCCCGACAGCAAGATGTGTCAGTAAACCGACGATGGAACCGCACTGCAGCGCGGCTAGAATGATCACCGCAGTCCGAACCTCCAACAAGCCTGCCCTCTCTGGTGGACCCGGCACACTTGCGGCGGAGGATCGGCATGAGCACACATGGCAACGAGCATCACAGGTCGCCACACTGGGCGACGTTGGTGTAGTCACCGGATCACCGTCCACGGGTGCCCGATGAGCGCTTCCATTGTCTGCAGACCGACAGCGGTAAGGCCAGTAAGCACGTAGAGCATCTCCAAACTCCAAGAACATCCACAGTTGTCGCTCCCGTCACGACAAGATGCGGCTCGACTCCAGTCGCCCCTAGGCCCCTGGGGCTCGGGTGCAGATCCAGTTGACCACACGTGCCTGAACGGTCCAAACTGATGAACGTACTTGAATGAACTTAGACGGCCTGTCAGCCCGGTCACGCTCGTTCAAGACCATTCATGTCCGTTCAATCAAGGTCCTGAGGAGGCATCCGTGTCCGCACCGTCCGATGCGCTCACCATCGCGCAGTTCGCGCAGAAGCTGCGCGAACTGCGCATCGACTGCGGAGTGCCCAGCTATCAGACGATCGCCAGTCTGACACGTCGGCACAAAGAGTCGATCTCGGTGGGCAGCATCAACACCTTGCTCAAAGGTGAGCGTTTGACGCGGCCAGAGATCGTTCGCGCCTTTGTGCGTGGAGTTCTGCAGCACCGCGACGACGGTGAACGCCCCGAGCACACCCGAGTCGTCACTCATTGGTTCGACATGTGGAAGAAGATGCGCAACGCATCCGGCTCACAGCCCACGGAGCGCGTGCCACCGACCGTCTCCGAACGATCGCCGGAGAGCCCCGAGCAACCTCCCGAGAGATTGATCGACTCGTACGGGGCAGAGCACAGGGAGGCCGCGCGTTCACGACAGTCAGCACGTGCCCAGTTGATACCGCCCCAAGTACAGATCTTCCAGCAGTTGCTCAACGACGCGCTCCAGGCGACGGACGAGCTGGGTAGGCGATGGGGCGACGCGAAGTACGGCTGTTATACGTTCTTTGACTACGACGGGGAACCGATCTACATCGGTCAGACGAACGAGCAACTGCGGACTCGCGTTCGTCGACACTTGTCCAACCAACGCACCGACGCCGTGGCCATGCGGATTCTGGACGTGCAGGAAGTCGCGGAGATGGAGCTATGGCCACTCTGGGAGTTTCAGGAGACGAAGCAAAACTTCGAGCTACGCAGACTCGCACAGCGGAAGCTCGATGCGGTTGAGTACACGATCTACATCAAGGCACTTGCAAGGAACCGATTCGGCGTCCTCTTGAACGAAAGGATCCCTCCGACGACAGATCCAGTTGCGTTGCCGCCTTCGCAGCGCTTCCACCTCGTCAACGACGAGCTCCGGCGTGAACGAGGAAGCATGCCGGTTCGAATCGCCCGACGGGCCGAGAACCTGGCCCGCCTGACCAGCATCGCGATGGATCGCGGACAGGTCAGCGAAGGTTTTCGCCGTGTTATCGCGGTGCAGGCGGCACGGCTAACACAGTTGGCGGCTTCGCAGTACGCGCTCGCCATTGGGGTGTCCGACCTCCCCGTTCACGTTGAGGGCCTTGCCTTCCTGGCAAGGAACCCCCTGCCTAGCATTGAGCGGACCTGATCGTGTCGCGCGATGCCTAAAGTGATGCACGCAGGCATATAGACGCTCAGATCAGACACCAAGGCGCAGCGGAAGGCGTGTGGTTAGCGATCGGCCACGGAATTACCCCACGGAAGCGATTTTCCCATGAGTAATTGCTTTATAGAGGCACTTCTGGCGTCCTCGATCCCCAATCCAGCGCTAACGCCGATTGCGTCACAGGTAGATTTCGCGCGGGATTTCGAATGGTCGACAAGGGCATTAATCTCAGATCAGATCCTGCACAAGTTGTTTCTAGCTGTAATTCGTGGAGTTGCACTGCCAAATCGGGCTCCGGATTGTGCCCGCGCTCAGTGATCAGTCGTGGGAGCGTCTGGAGCACGACGTCCTCGCGGACATAGGTGTTGGCTGGCGCGTCCGGAGGCCGGGTCGAGGCGCTGTTGTAGCCATGGCGGCATCGGTATGCGGGTCGGTCGTGCACCCTGTGAGCGTCCATTTTGCGGTCGCACACTCCACATACGACCAGACCGGCCAACGCGTATCTGCGTGCTCCGCCGTCTTTGGTCTGCCTCGGTGCCTGATCCGATGAACCGCGACGAAGGTCTCATCGTCGACCAGCGGCTCATGCGAGAGCTTCTCCGACACCTCCTACACCGTGACCGGGTTGCGGGTCACTCGGCCCGCGGCACGCCCCCCGGCCTCCAGGTCCCCTCCCCCGCGTGCCGTGCCGATTCCACACCTTGTGCGTGCCGAAAACTACATTCATGCAGGTCAAGGCACATGGCGATACTCGTGGATGACTCGGTCTAGAAGATCATGTCGGTCTATGATGCGGCGTTCGATCGGAGCGGGTTCGCCAGGCTGAGGCCGGCCCCGCAGGGGTGCCGCGTCGGCGACCGATCGGCGGGCTCGGTGCTCGCTGTAGTACCGCTCGTACTCACCCAGCGCCTAGCGCAGATG
>JASLAV010000421.1 GCA_030146905.1 Lentzea sp.
CTAGTCGCAGGCGGCGGCGCGTTCGAGCAGCAGCGCCTTCTCCGCGGCGTTGCGGGTGAGCGAGGCGGCCTTCTCGAACTCCGCCTTGGCCTCCTTCGCGCGTCCCAGCTTCGCGAGGAAGTCGCCGCGCACGCTGGGCAGCAGGTGGTAGCCCCGCAACGCCTTGTCGCCCGCGATCTCGTCGACCAGTGCGAGGCCGGCGGCGGGACCGAACGCCATCGACAGCGCCACGGCCCGGTTGAGCTCGACGATCGGGGACGGCGAGATCTGCGCGAGCACCTGGTAGAGGGCGGCGATCTGCTGCCAGTCGGTGTCCTCCGCCCTGCGCGCGCGGCCGTGGCACGCGGCGAGGGCGGCCTGCACGTAGTAGGGGCCGGGTGGCTGGTTCAGGGCTTCCGCGCGTTCGAGGGCCTTGAGGCCGCGGCCGATGAGCAGCCAGTCCCACTTGCCGCGGTCCTGGTCGAGCAGCAGCACGGGCTGGCCGCCGGGGCCGGTGCGGGCCTTGGCGCGGGAGGCCTGGATCTCCATCAGCGCGACCAGGCCGTGGACCTCGGCCTCCTTCGGCGCGAGCTCGGCGAGCACGCGGCCGAGCCGCAGGGCCTCCGCGCAGAGCTCCGGGCGCATCCAGTCGTCGCCCTGGGTGGCGGAGTAGCCCTCGTTGAAGATCAGGTAGATCACCTCGAGGACGCTGGCGAGCCGGGGCGCGAGGTCGGGGCCCTCCGGTACCTCGAACCCGACGCCGGCGTCGGCCAGTGCCTTCTTGGCGCGCACGATGCGCTGGGCGACGGTCGAGTCGCTGACGAGGAACGCGCGGGCGATCTCCTCGGTCTTGAGGCCGCCCAGCATCTTCAGCGTCAGCGCGACCCGCGCCTCGGTGCCGAGGACGGGGTGGCAGGCGGTGAAGATGAGGCCCAGCAGGTCGTCGCCGATCTCGTCCTCGATGCCCTCGCTGGCGTCCGGGGTGGCTTCCCGGACGTCGCGGCCGATCTCCTCGACCTTGCGGTTGAAGTTCTCGCGGCGGCGGATCTGGTCGATCGCGCGGCGCTTGGCCGTGGTCATGAGCCAGGCGCCGGGGTTGCCGGGCACGCCTTCGCCCGGCCACTGCTCCAGTGCCGCGACCAGCGCGTCCTGGGCCATCTCCTCGGCGAGTCCGACGTCGCGGGTGAACCGGGCGAGCGCGGCGATGACCTTCGCCGACTCCATCCGCCAGACGGCGTCGATGGTGCGGTGCACCGAGGTAGTGGCCCCCATGGGGGCATCAGACCACAGCCACCTGCCGTATTTCCACGACGCACGCCGGAAGCGGGATGCGCCGGACCCGCTCCACCGTCTCCTCCCGGTCGCGGACGTCGATCAGCCAGTACCCCGACACCCCGCACGTGCCGGGCACCAGGTCACCCGCGTCGAGCAGGACCCCCGCGCGCACCAACGCCTCCCCGTGCAGCGCCGCCACCGGCCCCCGGCTCCTGACGAACACCATGAACCGCACAGGACCTCCTCGTTCGCTCTCCACGGAGACGTCGAACGAGGAGGTGCCGGAATCGACGGGGGCTCAGGCGCGGAAGTCGTCCGCGTGGTCGCGGGCCCACTGCGCGAACGTCCGGTACGGCCTGCCGGTCAGCTCCTCGTAGTCCGGGGACACGACGAACTCGTAGTCGGTGAAGTCGTCGGGGTCGCCGCCCTCGTACCCGGCGATGCCGAGGACGTAGCGGGCGATCTCCTCCGGCCAGCCGACGCTGACGTAGTAGGCGAGCGCCTCCTCGACCGTGACGTCGCGGAACGTCAGCTCGCGGCCGATCGCCTCGCCCAGCGCCCTCGCCATGTCCCGCTGGGTGATCTGCGGTGGCCCGGAGAGGTTGTAGGCCCTGCCCGCGTGGCCGTCCTCCAGCAGCACCTTGATGGCGACGTCGGCGATGTCGGCCTCGTGGATCGGCTGCCCGAACGCGTCGGGGTCGGGGTGCACGATCGTGCCGTCCTCCCGGATCGACGGCGCCCACAGGTCGATCTTGTTGACCGCGAACTCACCGGGCCGCAGGTGCGTCCACTCCACGCCGGACGCCTCGACGGCCTGCTCGACCGGCAGGTGGTGGCTGGTGTCGTAGCCGTAGGTCACCGCGCCGCTGGACAACGTCACGATCCTGCGCACGCCCGCCTTCACCGCGCGCTCGACGACCTCGCGTGCGGTCGGCGGGTGCACGAACAGGTAGAGCTTCTCGACGCCGTCGAACGGGATGCTGTCCGGGTCGTCGAGGTCGGCCTTCACCACCTCGACGCCGTCCGGGAAGCGCGCCTTGCCGGGGTCGCGGGTGATCGCACGGACCCCCGTTTTCAGTCCGCGCACCACCAAACGGCCGACGTTGCCGGTCGCCCCGGTCACCAGGATGGTCATCGCATGCCCCCTTCGATCCCGTCCAGCAGCCTTTCGAGCCCGTAGTCGAACGAGCGGCGCACGGTGTCCGCGAGCGTGCCCTCGGTGTCGTAGGCACCGGCGTTCCACAGGGTCGTCATCGTCGGATAGCGCTCGACGTCGAAGTAGTCGTCCCAGAACACCTGCCGTGCGCCCCACCACGAGTCGCCGGACTCACCGGTGGTCCTCGCCAGCTGCTGGTCGTCCACTTCGGACGCCGCCGCGCCGTGCACGAACCCCTCGACCGCGACGTGCGCGACGGTGACGTGCTTCGGCTCCAGCCCGGAGTCGGCGAGCGCGGCCAGCACGAACTCCTGGCCGTCCATCAGCCCCGGTCCGAGAGGAGGCCGCACCATCGACACGTCCCGCATCCACGGGTGCGCCTGGTAGACCACGCGGGTGCGGTCGGCGTAGTGCTTGACGCGCTCGCGCCACGTGCCCTCGGGCGTGAGGTCGCGTTCCTGCAGCACCGCGTCGGCCATCAGGTCGATCAGCTCGGCCTTGCCGGGCACGTGCGTGTAGAGCGACATCGTCCCGACGCCCAGTTCCTGCGCGATGCGGGCCATCGACATCGCGGCGAGCCCTTCGCGGTCGGCCACCGCGATCGCCGCGGCGACGATCTGGTCGACGCTCACCTTGGGCTTCCTGCCGACCGGTTTCGCCTCCGGCGGCCTGCGCCAGAGCAGTGCGATCGTCTTGGCGGGGTCTCCCCCGCCGCTGCGTTCGACGGCCATCCGTCCACCCCATTTCCGTAGGCCATACGGAAACAATACCGTACGTCCTACGGAAATGGGTGTCAGTTGTCGGCCAGACGCGCTCGCAACGCTTCCACCTCGGCGTTCGCCGCGGCGAGGTCGTCCTGCAACCGCACGATCAGCGCCGCCGACACCAGCAGGTGACCGTCGTCGAACAGCCTCCGGTAGCGCTGCGCCATGCCGAGCTGCCTGCGGGAGTAGCGGCGGTGACCGCCCTCCGAGCGGTGCGGGACGAGCACGTCGGCGGCGTCGAGGCTGCGCAGGAACGCCTGCTGCACGCCGAGCAGCTCAGCCGCCCGGCCGGTGGTGTAGGCGGGGTAGTCCTCGTCGTCGAGATCGCTCAGCGGCACCGTGTTCCCCAAGTAGGTGACTCTTCAAGTGGGTACTTGACGAAACCTACAGTCGGAGTTACAAAAAATCTGTACCTAGTAGCTGCTTCCACGAGGGAGTGACACGAGGTGCTGAGAACCGGTGAGAGGGCTTTCGCGGACCTGGTGTACGCCGACCCGGAATGGGTGAGCGCGGAGTTCGAGGCGATCATCGACGCCAACTTCGACCAGGTGCAGGAACCGCGGCGTCGCCCT
>JASLAV010000445.1 GCA_030146905.1 Lentzea sp.
GACGACAGCACGTGGTCACGGGCGATCATCTCGGCCCTGACCTGGCCGAACTCCCCCGCCATGAGTTTGCGGAACACAGTGATGCGCACCGCAAGACCCTAACCAACGGGCCTGCGCAGCGATGCGAAGAGGCACACGACGAGCAGCGGCAGCGCGGTGAAGCCCACGATCAGCCCGAGCACCGCGTACGACCACGCCGTCACGACGATCCCGGCCACCGCGCCACCGATGGCGGCGCCGACGTTCATCACCAGGTCGGAGAGCCCCTGCGCCGCGGGCCTGTCGTCCACCCGCACGGACTCCGTCAGCAGCGCCGATCCCGACACCAGGCCCGCAGACCAGCCGAAACCGAGCAGCGCAAGCCCCACGGCGAGCTGCGGCGCGTCGTGCGACGGCGCCATCCCCGCGACCCCGGACGCCGCCACCACCAGCGACGCCCCGATCGCGAGCACCGGCACGCGGCCGAACCGGTCGGCCATCCACCCGAACAACGGGCTCGCGGCGTACATCGCGGCGACGTGCAGGCTGATCACGATGCCGACCACGCGCAACGACGACCCGGCGTGGTTCATGTGCACCGGTGTCATCGACATCAGCCCGACCATCGCGGTGTGGCACAACATCACTCCAACGAGTGCAAGTCGTGCCATCGGCCCCAGCGTCCCCCAGACCCGCAGACCGCCAGGGCGGACGGCGCCGCCGGAGCAGTGCTGGGGTTCGACCGGTCGTGTGCTCTTCACGACGGCCAGCGGGTCCGGCCGGAGACCGAACTGGATCACCAGCACGGCGGCGGCGAGCACGACGGCGGCCAGCAGGAACGGTCCCGCCCCCGCCGGCACGCCGAGGGAGGCGGCCACCCGCCCGGCGGGATCGGCGAGGTTGGGCCCGATGATCGCGCCGATCATCGCCGCCCACACCACGCGGGACAGCTCACGCGCACGGCGGTGCGGGTGCGCCAGGTCCGTCGCGGCGTAACGGGCCGCGTAGTTCGCGCTGGACGCTCCACCGAACAGGACCAAGCCCGCCAGCAACAGCTGCCACAAACCGAATCCCACTGCGACGGCGGCGACCAACGCGCCGAGGGCGCCCATGCCGTAGCCGAGGACGAGAGCGGGACGACGCCCGCTCCGTTGTGCCAGACGGGCTCCTGGAAGGGCGAGCAGCGCCGCGCCGGCGACGGCCGCGGTCTGCGCGAGCCCGCCGACCGCGTCGGAACCGGACAGCGACGCGGCGATCAACGTGCTGAACGCGAGGCCGATCGTCACCGCGGCCGACCCCAGGACCTGGGTGCCGGTCAGCACGCGGACGACCTTGCCCTGCACGCGTTCGACCTGCGGCGCGACGGTCACCATGATCGCGATGGTGGCACGCCGGGAAGGCGTGCCGACAGGTCCATCAGGGGTGGTTACTCACCCGGTTGAACGGACTTCTCGAAGAAGTCGGCCATCTCGTCCGGCCTGAGCTCGTCGGCGTTCTCCTCGGCGTTCTTGGTGAGGATGCCGAACATGGGGCGCCCCTTGGCGGTGAACACCAGCACGCCGGTGCCGCTGGAGGTGGCCGCCCGGTAGTCGCCCTCCAGGCCGTTGCCGGTCCAGTCGGCCTCGACGCGGTCGGTCTGGAACGACTTCGCGATGGCGTCGGCGTTGTTCTCGGCGCCTGTGACGCTGTCGGTGAGGATGTACTGGACCGAGTAGCCGTCGCGGACCGTGCAGCTGACGACCGTGCCCTTGATCTCCTCCATGCCGGTGATCTGCGCGGAGTCGGCCTTCTCGCAGCCGCCGCCGTCCGGCACGTGGCCCGCGAGCTGGCGGAGGCACTTCGTGAAGCCCTGGCCGTCCTGGGCCGTGTCGTCCTTGCACTCGTCCGCGCTGGGCAGGTCGGGACCGGAGAACGCGAACACCGCGCCGAGGATCACCGCGACCGCGACCACCGCGCCGCCGACACCGAGCAGGAGCTTCTTGTTGTCCTTCTTCGGGGCCTGCTGCTGCGGGAAGTTCATCGGGTAGTTGCCGCTGATGTTCGGGTTCACGGCGTAGGGCCCGGTGACCGGGTAGCTGCCGCTCGCCGAGTAGGCCCCGCTGGTGCTCGGGTTCGGGTAGGAACCGCTGATGCTCGGGCTGGGGTAGGAACCGCTGGTCACGGGGTTGGGGCCGCTGACGTTCGGGTTCGCCGGGTGCGGCCCGGTGACGGCGGGGCTGACCGGCGCTGTCACGATCGTGGGCGGTTCGACGTACTTGGGCTTGTCGTCCTCGGCCTTCAGCGTGATCTTCGTCTTGTCCACGACCTGGGCGCCGGACGCGACGATCGTCTCCGGGTGGTCGGGGCTGGTGGGGACGATGCCGACCTTCTCCGCGATGGTCTGCGCGACCAGCGGCATCTGGCACGAGCCGCCGACGAGGTAGACGTGCTCGGGCGTGACCCCTGCCCTGTGCACCGTGGAGATCAGCAGCTCGGTGGTGCGGATCAGGCTCGACCGGATCAACGCCTCCAGCTCGCCGCGCGTGATGACGACCTTCTCGAACGGCTCCGGCATCGTCACCTCGACGCGCTGCAGCGCGGAGAGGTCCTCCTTGGCGAGGCGCAGCTCCTCGCGCAGGCCGAGGCGGGCGCGGTGGTCGTCGACGGTGGTCGGGCGCAGCAGCCGCTGCCAGGCGGCCGGGTCCTTGTGCGAGACCTCGCGGCCGATGTGCTCGAGCAGCGCCTGGTCCACGTCGAGACCGCCGACGTCGCTCAGGCTGCCGTCGGCGAGGATGCGGTGCTCGGAGTCGAGCACTGAGACGTCGAACGTGTCGGCGCCGAAGTCGTAGACCGCGAGCGGACGGCCACCGCCGAGCGCGGCCACCGCGACGGCCTCGGGAACGGGCACGAGCTCACCCGTCATGCCCGCGAGCCTGGCGGAGGACAGCAGCTTGTTGCGCCTGCTCGGCCCCCATTCGGCGGGGTGCGTCAGGCGGATCTCGTCGAGCTCGGCGCCCATGAGCAGCGGCGTGACGGCGTCCAGCACGCGCGAGTAGATGGCCGCGAGCGCGTCGTTGACCGGCAGGGTCTTGTCGCCGAGCTTCATCGTCGGCTTGTCGATGAGCCGCTTCGGGTTGGCCTCGTAGCGCGACGGGTCCTGGCGCGAACGCCGGTCAGCCTCTCTGCCGACGTGCAGGGTCCCGCCTTCGTCGAGGTAGACCGACGAGGGCATCGCGGGCCCACCGTCCACGTCCACCACTCCATGGCCGGACAGCACCGCAACCGTGTTGGCGGTGCCCAGGTCGACGGACAGGACGCGCACCGTTCTCCCCTCGAAGGACGTACTGCGGTGATCGTGCCACAGGGGCCTTTGCCGGGTGCTCGGACCTGCGTAATCAGAAATTGTCGGACCCCGGGGTCATCATGTTCTCCATGGACGTGATGGAGGCATTCTCACCGGCGACCAGGCAGTGGTTCGCCGGTGCCTTCGCCGCGCCCACCCAGGCGCAGACGGGTGCGTGGGCGGCCGCGGCGGCGGGCCGGCACGCGCTGGTCATCGCCCCGACGGGCTCCGGCAAGACGCTGGCGGCCTTCCTGTGGGCGCTGGACAAGCTGGCCTCGTCCCCCGCGCCGCAGGAGCCGAAGCACCGGTGCAGGGTCCTGTACGTCTCGCCGCTGAAAGCGCTGGCGGTGGACGTCGAACGCAATCTGCGCGCGCCGCTGACCGGTATCCGGCAGGCCTCCCAGCGGCTGGGTCTCGCGGAACCGTCGATCACCGTCGGCATGCGGACGGGTGACACGTCCCCCGAGGAGCGCAGGGCGTTCGGCCGCACCCCGCCCGACGTGCTGGTGACGACGCCGGAGTCGTTGTTCCTGCTGCTGACGTCGTCGGCGCGCGAGTCGTTGCGCGGTGTGGAGACGGTGATCGTCGACGAGGTGCACGCGGTGGCGGGCACCAAACGCGGCGGGCACCTCGCGTTGTCGCTGGAACGGCTGGACGCGCTGCTCGAACGGCCGGCGCAGCGGATCGGGCTGTCGGCGACGGTGCGGCCGGTCGAGGAGATCAGCACGTTCCTGTCCGGCGGGCGCCCGGTGTCGGTGGTGCAGCCGAAGACGCCGAAGACCATCGAGGTCGAGGTCGAGGTGCCGGTCGAGGACATGACGGTGCTCGGCCAGCCGACCGGTGAGGTGTCGGGTTCGGCCGCCGGTGCCGAGCAGCGCACCTCCATCTGGCCGTCGGTCGAGGCACGGGTGCTCGAACTGGTGCGGGCACACAGGTCGACGATCGTCTTCGCGAACTCGCGGCGGCTCGCGGAACGGCTGACCGCGCGCCTGAACGAGCTCGCGGAGGAAGCCGCCGAACCGGAGTCCTTCCCCGCGGAGGCCATCGGCCAGTCCGGCATGACGGTGCAGAAGACCGCGTCGGTGGCCCGTGCGCACCACGGCTCGATGTCGCGGGAGCAGCGCACTGCCGTGGAGGAGGACCTGAAGTCCGGGCGGCTGCCGTGCGTCGTGGCGACATCGTCGCTGGAGCTCGGCATCGACATGGGCGCGGTCGACCTGGTGGTGCAGGTGGAGGCGCCGCCGTCGGTCGCGTCCGGGCTGCAGCGCGTCGGGCGGGCGGGGCACCAGGTGGGCGCGGTGTCGCGGGGCGTCATGTTCCCGAAGTTCCGCGGCGACCTGGTGTCGTGCGCGGTGGTGGCGGAACGGATGCGGGACGGCGCGATCGAGGCCGTGAGGTTCCCGCGCAACCCGCTGGACGTGCTGGCGCAGCACATCGTCGCGATGGTGGCGATGGAGACGTGGACGGTCGAGGACCTGACGGCGCTGGTGCGGCGGGCGGCACCGTTCGCGGGGCTGCCCGACTCCGCGCTGCACGCGGTGCTGGACATGCTGTCGGGCCGCTACCCGTCGGAGGAGTTCGGCGAGCTGCGGCCGCGGATCACGTGGGACCGGGTGAACTCCGAGCTGCGGGGCCGGCCGGGCTCACAGCGGCTGGCGGTCACGTCCGGCGGCACGATCCCCGACCGCGGGCTGTTCGCCGTGATGACGCCGCCGTCGGAGAACGGTCCCGGCTCGCGCGTCGGCGAGCTCGACGAGGAGATGGTCTACGAGTCGCGCGTGGGCGACACGTTCCTGCTGGGCACCTCGTCGTGGCGGGTCGAGGACATCACGCACGACAGGGTGATCGTGGTGCCCGCGCCCGGTCAGCCCGCGCGGATGCCGTTCTGGAAGGGCGACGCGCAGGGCCGTCCGCTGGAACTCGGCCGTGCGATGGGCAAGTTCCTGCGCGAAGTGTCCACGATGGAGGACTCGGCGGC
>JASLAV010000474.1 GCA_030146905.1 Lentzea sp.
GGCCTGCTCCGCACATCCTGAAGGTCGACGTCGAGGGCACCGGATCGCTCGGACTGCTGGCTGCGGGGAAGATCGACCGCAACTACATGGGCCGGATGCAGTCGATCGACTGGGAGGACCTCTACCCGCGGGGTTTCGCGCAGTTCCTCGAAACCTGCCGCGACATCTGGACCGCCGAACACGACTTCGTGCTGCTCGACAGCAGGACCGGCATCTCCGACATCGCGAGCATCTGCACGGCTCACCTGCCGGACCGGCTGGTCGTCGTGTTCACCGCCAACGACCAGAACCTCGACGAGGTCGTCGACATCGCCCGGCGCGCCGACGACGCGAGGGACCGGATGCCCTACGACCGGCCTCGGCACACCGTGCTGCCCGTGCTGTCACGGCTGGACAACCGGGTGGAGTACGAGCGCGCGGACAACTGGCAGCGCAAGTGCGCCAGGGTGGTCGCCCCGTTGTTCGAGAACTGGCTCGTCAAGAGCGTTCCCGAGGACCTGATGCTGCGGCATCTCACGGTTCCGTACGTCTCCTACTGGAGCTTCGGCGAGCAGCTGCCGGTGCTGGACGAGCCCGTCCCTTCCCCCGACCAGATCTCCTACGCGCTGGAGACCATCGCCGCGGTGATCGCGCAGGGGTTCGACCGGACGGACGTGCTGGAGGACAACCGCGACGCCTACGTCGCGGCGGCCCGCAACCACCACCGGGACTTCGACCTCGACCTGATGGTGTCCAGTCCCCGGAGGTTGCTGAAGGCCACCGAGGAGCTCATCGCCGAGCTGAACGCGCTGGGCGTGCGGGCGGAGCGTTCGGTGTCCGGTGACCCGGAGATCCTGGAACAGGCGGGCGTGCCGGCGCAGCACCTGTGCCTCCTGGTCGACGGCGAGGTGAGCCGCTGGCAGATCACCGAGGCGGAGCGCTTCCTGCGGCACGCGATCGGGCCGGAGGGCGAGCAGCGGCAGTTGTTCTGCGTGCTGTCGAGGAACACCGACCGTGACCAGCTGCCGGGCTTCCTGCGCAACCTGCGGCACCTGGAACTCGGCGCGCAGCCAGGGCTGGTCGCACGGCAGCTCCACACCCTCATCCAGGGCACCTCCGACCACGAACCGAACGGCGACGCACTGCTGACGGCCGCGACCGCGTTGCGCGGCCTTCCCGAGCAGATGCCCTACGCCGGCCGATTCGCGCTCGCCCAGGAAACCGTGCGTGGAATGACGTCGGCGCTCGACAGCGGTGACATGGAGCTGCTGCTCGACCACTCGGCTGATCTCGCGCTCATCAGCAAGGCGCACGGCAACGGCGCCCAGACCGCGATGCCACCGGAACTGCGGGCTGTGGTGACCGAACTGCTCGCCCGGATCGATCGACGACTCAACGCGTTCACCGACTGAGGAAGGCGGACTGATGCTGGAGAAGTACGGGCCGAACGCCAGGGCGGCACTGCTGCGGCTGATGCTGGAGAACCGGGCGATTCCGAACCCCGAACTGGTGGGTGACTACAAGATCAGGCTCCAGCCGAAGGAGCGGGACGCGCTGAACTCCGACGGGCTTCTCCGGACGTCCAAGGAAGCCAGGCGGTTGGTGCACGAGATCACGGTCAAGGGACGCGAATGGTGCCGATCCGACCTGCGCGGAGGTGAGGCGCCGACGCGGTCGGGTCCGCTGGCTCGGGTGCACGCCGACATCTTGCAGTTCGTCCTCAAGTTCCTCGATGAGCGAGGTCTCCTGACCGAGGCCTTCAGCGTCCAGGACCTGGAGTCGCTGGTCCGGTCCGTCTACGAGGAACTGGCGGTCGAGCCGCAGGACTGGATCCGGCTCGCGCGCATCCGGCCACGGCTCAACGGCGCGGAGAAGAGCGAGGTCGACGAGACGCTGGTGAAGATGATGAAGACCGGGACCGTCCACCTGGCGCCGGAGTCCAACACCAAGGTGCTCACCGCCGAGGACCACGCCGCGGCCCTGCGGGTCGGCAGTGAGGACCTGCACCTCGTGGCGATGGAGGAGTCATGACCGCGCAGCTGCGGGAGGCGCTGGCCGCGTTGCGGTTCAACGCCGTCCTGACCCCGGACGACGTCTGGCGCACCTCGCCTTCTCACGTGGACGGGCTGCACACCAAGGCCGAACACCGCATCAGGGCCGCCATCGCGGACGCGAGGGACAGCACCGGCTCCAACCCCGTCGGACTCGTCCTGCAGGGGCGCAAAGGGGTGGGGAAGACCCACCTGCTCGGCACGGTGCGCAGCATGGTGCAGGAGATCGGTGGTTACTTCTTCCTGATCGAGATCAGCTCGGCGGCGATGTTCTGGGACGACGTCGCCGAGGCCATGCGCAGTGAGCTGCTCAGGACTGGCGAGAGCGGCGAACTCCAGATCACCGTGTTGCTGCGGCAGCTGTGCCAAGGCGCTGCCGTGTCCGACGAAGTCACCAAGGCGATCGTCAACGAGGCACCGCTCAGCCCCGAACACCTCGATGCCCTCATCCACGGTCTGCGCAAAGTGGATGCTCGGATCGCGACGGACTGCAACGCGGTGATCCGCGCTTTGGTGTTGTACGCGTCCAAGCACTCGTTGATCGGTCAGAGCTACCTCGAGGGACTCGACGACGAGACGGACTCATACCGCGAGTGGGGCTTGCTGACGAGGACGAAGTCGGCGCGGCATGTGGTGCGGGACATCTCGCGGGTCCTCGCGATGACCGGCCCCTGCGTGGTCGCGATCGACCAGCTGGACACCGTGGTCAACAAGACCCAGGACCTCATCGAGGACGACCTCAGCCCGGAGGAGGCTGGTGAGCTCGCGCTCATCTCGGACGGGTTGATGCAGCTGCGCGAGATCACCCTGCGAACGCTGACGATCGTCGCGTGTCTGCCCACGACGTGGGTCAAGCTGCGCAAGGCGGCCAGTGACACGGTCGGTGACCGGTTCACGTTGACCCCGATCCTCGGCGCCATCACCGATCCCGCCATGGCCAGGACGCTGATCGAGAAACTGCTCGCGGTGATCTACCAGAACCACGGGATCACGCCTCCCCATCCGACCTGGCCGGTGGCGGCGGAGGCGTTCGGCGAGGGCTGGCAGGCGGAGACCCCGCGCATGCTGCTCAAACGCCTGCACGCCCATGCGGAGACCTGCCTCCACGGCGAGATCCGGGAGCTCCGCTCGTTCCAGGAGCCCGAGCAGGAGGACACGCCCGCACCCGCGGTCGCCTTCACGCCGCCCAGTGCCGAACCGGACTACCTCGTCGAGCTCGATGCCAGGTTCACGCGGCTGCGGGAGAAGGCCGCGCTCGCCGCCGCCGACGTCAGGTCGCAGAACGAGGACGACGTCATGCCGGCGTTGCTGCTGGCGGGGTTGAGGTCGTGGGTCACCGAGATCGGCAACGACGACCTGGCCTGGCACCCCGAGCCCCAGTCGAAGGACAAGAGCCTGCACGCGAGCCTGCGGCACACCGTGGACGAGGAGCGCGACGTCGAGGAGCGCTGGGTCTTCCGGCTCATCGCCAGCGGACACGGCAACACGGTGCTGCGGAGGTTCCGGAACGCGCGTGCGGCGGCCGAGGACGGCCGTGGCCGGCACCTCGTCCTCATCCGCAACGGCCGCAAGGGCTGGAGCGGGGCGAAGACCAGGGGCGAGGTCGCGGAGTTCGTGAAGGGCGGCGGCAAGAGCATCGACGTGTCGGACGACGACCTGCGCACGTTCATCGCCCTCAAGGAGATGTGGTCGTCGCAGTCGCACCAGCTGCTCGCCTGGCTGGTGGCGCGGAAACCGGCCAGCAGCAACACGTTCCTCAAGACGATCCTGCCGGATCCGGCGAGGACCACGAGCAGGAGCGGGCACCAGGAGACACGTCCTCCGCCGCGGCAGAAGGCGGAGACGCCGCAACCACGACCGACACCACAGCAGCCGCCGGAACAACGCGGGCAGTCCCCGCGGGACGGTGAGATCGTGCTCGGGATGGACGGGGAGATCCGGATCGAGCTGGAGTCGTTGCGCAAGCACGCGATCGTGTTCGCCGGGTCTGGTAGCGGCAAGACGGTGTTGTTGCGCCGGATCGTCGAAGAGTGTGCGTTGCAAGGGGTTTCGGCGATCGTGCTCGATCCCAACAACGACCTGGCGCGGCTCGGGGACGCGTGGCCCGAGCCGCCGGGGGAGTGGCGGGCCGGGGACGAGGCCAGGGCCGCCGAGTACCTGTCCGGCACCGAGGTTGTCGTGTGGACGCCCGGACGGGCCAGTGGGCGGCCGTTGGTGTTCCACCCGTTGCCCGATTTCGCCGAAGTCCGGGGGGACGAGGACGAGTTCGTCGCGGCGATCGAGGCCGCGGTGGCTCGGCTGGTGCCTCATGCCCGGATCGCCAACGAGACCAAGTTCGCCGTCAGGGGGCGGGCTGTGCTCAAGGAGGCGTTGAAGTACTACGCGCGCAACGATCGGCGGGATCTCAACGGGTTCGTGGACCTGCTCGCGGAGTTGCCGGACGGGGTGAGCAAGCTGAACTCGGCGGCCGCCACGGCCGCTGACCTCGCTGAGACGTTGCGGGCCGCCATGGTCAACGACCCCTTGCTCGGGGGGCAGGGGGAACCGACCGATCCCGGGGTGTTGCTCCAGCCGTCCGCCGGGCGGAAGGCGCGGATCTCGGTGATCAGTTTTGTCGGGTTGCCGTCCGACGAGCAGCGGCAGGGGTTCATCAGCCAGCTGCAGCTCGAGGTGTTCGCCTGGATCAAGCGCAACCCGGCGGTGGACCGGCCGCTCGGTGGGCTGATGGTGATGGACGAGGCGCAGACCATCGCGCCGTCCGGTGGGGTCACGGCCAGTACGCAGACGACGATCCTGCTGGCGTCGCAGGCCCGGAAGTACGGGCTCGGGTTGTTGCTGGCCACGCAAGCGCCGAAGGGTGTGCACAACCAGATCACCGGTAACGCCACCACGCAGTTCTTCGGGCGGTTGAACAGTCCCGCGCAGATCGCGGCGGCCACCGAGATGGCTCGGGCCAAGGGGAGCTCCGTCGCGGACATCTCGCGGCTGGAGCGCGGGCAGTTCTACGTCACCGGAGACACGTTCGGGTTCCGGCGGATGCGGGCGCCGCTGTGCCTCAGTCACCACCCGCCCAGTCCGTTGCGGCTGGAGGAAGTGGTCGAGCGGGCCAGGAAGTGAGAAAGGGCGGTGTCCCCAACGGGACACCGCCCTTTTCGCGTCACGCGGTGAGCATGTCCTCGATCCGTTGCCACAGCGTGGACAACTGGTCGGTCGAGCCGCCGAGGACGACGAAGTTCACGGTGTCGTCGCCGCGGACCTCGACCGCGTAGACCGTGTTGTCCGCGCGTTCCACCCGCACCGCGACCGTCGTGTCGCCCAGGTGCATCGTGCCGGCGAGGCCGCGCTTGGCGAGCGCGGGTGACGCGGCGGCGAACTGCTCGGCCAGGGAACGCAACGCGTTGTTCCGGCTGGGCGCCGCGGGTTCCGGCTGTTTGATCGCGGCCACGAGGTCGGTGACGGGCACCCGGCCGTGACCCGCGGTCTCCGCGGCCTCGACGCGGGCCACGAGGGCGTCGACGAGGTGCTCGTCCGCGCGCAGGTGCGTCGACTCGGGGGCCTCACCGGTCAGCACCGGCAGGACGTGCTCGTCGCTCGTGCTCACTTCATCCGCAGCGGACACGAACGGCACGAGGAAGCGCACCTCCGCCTCCGGCAGGTCGTTGCTCTCCAACACGGTCAGGCCGCGCTGCCGGCACGCCTCGACCACCTCGTCGACCACGGCGCGCTGCTCCTCTGCGAACGACACGGCGATGTCGTAACT
>JASLAV010000486.1 GCA_030146905.1 Lentzea sp.
AGAACGACAGCTGGTCGCCGAAACCGTCCAGGGTGGACAGCACCTTGTTCGCCATCAGCTCCCCTTCGCGGGCACGACCTGCAGGTAGATCGTGGTGAGGACGAAGTTGACGAAGAACAGCAGCAGGAACGTGATGACCACTGCCTGGTTCACCGCGTCACCGACGCCCTTGGGCCCACCGGCGGGGTTGAGCCCCCGGTACGCGGCCACGATGCCCGCGATGAACCCGAAGATCAGGGCTTTGAGCTCGCTGATCCACAGGTCCGGCAGCTGCGCCAGCGCGCTGAAGCTCGCCAGGTAGGCGCCGGGCGTGCCGTCCTGCATGATCACGTTGAAGAAGTAGCCGCCGAGCACTCCGACGACGCTCACCATGCCGTTGAGCAGCACGGACACCAGCATCGCCGCCAGCACCCTCGGCACGACGAGCCGGTGGATCGGGCTCACCCCGAGCACTTCCATGGCGTCGATCTCTTCGCGGATCTTGCGGGAACCGAGGTCCGCGCAGATCGCCGAGCCGCCCGCACCCGCGATGAGCAGCGCCGTCACGATCGGGCTGGCCTGCTGGATGATCGCGAGCACGCTGGCGGCGCCCGTGAACGACTGCGCACCGATCTGGCGCGTGAGGCTGCCGAGCTGCAACGCGATGACCGCGCCGAACGGGATGCTCACCAGCGCCGTCGGCAGCACCGTCACGCTGACGATGAACCAGCTCTGCTGGATGAACTCCCGCAGCTGGAAGGGCCGCCGGAACGACGTCCGCACGACGTCGATCGCGAGCTGGCAGAGCTTTCCGGTCTCCCGCAGCGCACCTGCTCCGGGGAAGGTCGTCGGCGTGCTCACAGCACACCACCCCGCCGCGGCCATGGGCTCGGCGTCGGCGCGGCGACCGGCACCCCCACGCGCACGCCGTACCGCAGCTGCTCGTCCGGCGTCAGGCTCGCGATGATCCCCTGCTGCGCCTCGTCCGGCAGCTGGTGGATGATCGACATGACCCTGTCCTTCCTGCGCCGGACGGCGTCGCGGTAGGGCAGCCCCGGCGTCGGCTCCAGCTGCGGGACCACGCCGCGCATGTCCTCGTCCGGCGAGCCGTCCGAGTGGCCGGCGTCCGCGTGCGCCTGCTCGGCGGCCATCGTGGCCTGGTCCTTCTCCTCGGACATGCCGATGGGACCCAGCCGCCGGCCGTTGAGGAACTGCTCGACCACCGGTTCGTCGCTGGTCAGCAGCACCTCGCGCGGACCGAACATGACGAGCTCGCGCCGGAACAGCATGCCGAGGTTGTCCGGCACGGTCCGCGCGATGTTGATGTTGTGCGTGACGATCAGGATGGTCGCGTCGATCTGGGCGTTCAGGTCGATCAGCAACTGGCTCAGGTAGGCCGTGCGCACGGGGTCGAGGCCGGAGTCCGGCTCGTCGCACAGGATGATCTCGGGGTCGAGCACGAGTGCCCGCGCCAGTCCCGCCCTCTTGCGCATACCGCCGGAGATCTCACCGGGGAGCTTCTTCTCCGCGCCGACGAGGCCGACCATCTCCATCTTCTCGAGGACGATGCGCCTGACCTCGGCCTCGGTCTTGCGGGTGTGCTCGCGCAGCGGGAAGGCGATGTTGTCGTACAGGTTCATCGACCCGAACAACGCGCCGTCCTGGAAGAGGACGCCGAACATCTTCCGGATCTCGTACAGCCTGTGCTCCGAGCACCGCACGAGGTCCGTGCCGTTGATGACGATCTTGCCCTTTTCCGGCTTGAGCAGCCCCACCAGCGACTTCAGGAACACGCTCTTGCCGGTGCCCGACGGCCCGAGCATCACGCTGACCTCACCTGGCGGCAGCGTGAGCGTGACGTCCTGCCAGATGGTCTGCTTGCCGAAGGACTTCGTCAGGCCCTCGACGACCACCTCGACGCCCATCCGCACCTCCGCACACGCCCGAGGACGCCGTGGCGATCGGCGTCACACTGGGGCAACGAGTTCGTTCGCGGCAGGTTACTCACCAGTTGGGCTAACACCGGTTGCTTTCGGATAACAGCACGGTGCGTGACCTCGCAAAACGGTCACGGAGCCCAGGTTCGCCGCCTGACGACCGGGAATTTCGAGACCGATGTGACTCCGAACACATGCCTGGTGAAACAGGCGGGAAACAACAAAAACGGGCGTGCACCCCGTTGAAGGGTGCACGCCCGTTCAGGCACTGCAAGGCAGAGCGCAGGCCCCCGCAGGGGCCTCAGATCACTTGAGGGTGATCTTGGCGCCGGCAGCCTCGAGCTTCTCCTTGGCGGCGTCGGCGACGTCCTTCGCCACGCCCTCGAGGATCGCCTTCGGAGCCGACTCGACGAGCTCCTTGGCCTCCTTCAGGCCCAGGCCGGAGACGACCTCGCGGACGACCTTGATGACCTGGATCTTCTTGTCGCCGGCCGACTCGAGGACGACGTTGAAGTCCGTCTGCTCCTCGACCTCGGCAGCAGCGCCACCGGCGGGGCCGGCAGCGGCGGCAACGGCGACGGGCGCCGCGGCGGTGACCTCGAAGGTCTCCTCGAACTGCTTCACGAACTCGGACAGCTCCAGGAGGGTCATCTCCTTGAAAGCGTCGAGCAGCTCTTCGGTGCTGAGCTTCGCCATGATCGGCGGTCCTTTCTAATCTCCCGCGCGAAAGCGTCGGGGGTGCGTCTTCGGGTGATCAGCTTTCGGCGGGAGCGTCGGCCTCGGCGGCGGGAGCCGCGGCGGCCTTCTTCTCCTGCAGGGCAGCAGCCAGGCGAGCGACCTGGGAAGCCGGGGCGTTGAACAGACCCGCGGCCTTGGCCAGGTTGCCCTT
>JASLAV010000508.1 GCA_030146905.1 Lentzea sp.
CGGTGGTACGCGGCGGAACCGAACGCGGCCATGGCGACCAGGCGCCCGGACCAGTCCGGCACGGCGACGACGATCACGATCGCGGCGGACGCGAACGCCGTCATCAAAGGAAAACGACGTCGCAGCAACAAAGGAACCGCCACCGCGACCGACGCGGCGACCACGACGGCCGGGCTCGCGGAGCGGTGTTCAACCAGCCCGAGCACCGACACGACGACCACTGCCGCACCGGCGAGCACAGCGTCGCCTCCGACGGTGCCGCGAAGTCGCTTCGGGAACGCCCACGTGCGCCGTGGGAACGACCACCACGAGCGCGGTCCCGCCGGGCGGCCGGTGGAACCGGACACCCGGCGGTCATCCATTCCCCAGTTGTACACGGCCAGATCAGGCCGGCGTGCCGCACCGCGCGTCCGGCGCGGGCAGCTCCCCGGCCAGGAAGTAGCGGTGCACGTGGCCGCGGACGCAGGCGTTGCCGTTGAGGTAGAGCCCGTGGTTGCCCTCTACGGTCAGGTACGCGCCACCCAGCGCAGCGGCGACCCGGCGGCCGTGTTCAGCGGGGGTCAACGGATCGTGTTCTCCGTTCGCCACCAGCACGTCCGGCATCGCGGGCAACGCGTCCGGCGGGTTGAGCCCTTCCCCCGGCACACCCGAGCAGTGCCCGGAAACCCGCCACGGTGCCGCCGCCCACCCGAGCCGGGGCGCGGCCGCCCGCAACCGGTCCTCCACCCGCTTCACGGCCGGGAAGTCGCCGGGGAAGGGGAAGTCCGAGCAGAACGCCGTCCGCGCGAGCCGGACGTCCGACGGACCGGGCCGCGGTGTGATCACCGTCGTGTCGCCGGCCTCCAGTTGCGCGAGTCCGGTGGTCAACGCGGGCCAGCCCCTGTCGTTGCCGATCCGCGCCGCGGCCCACGTGAGGATCGCGGACAACTCCACGCCGGGCATGGACAACACGTGGTCCCACACGGCGATCACATCCTTGCCGTGCAGTGCGCAACCGGCGTCGGCCGCGCACCACCGCGCCATCCGGTGGAGGTTGTTCTCCGCCGCGACGGCACCGGCCAGAGCCCACTCACCCGCGTCGCGCCGGGTGTGGTCCAGCACGCTGTCCAGGTACATCCGCCCGACCCGGTGGCCGAACAGCTCCGCGTACGACTGCCCGTACACCGTGCCGTACGAGTTGCCGAAGTAGTGGAGCCGGCGCTCACCCAGCGCACGCCGGATGGCGTCCATGTCGTGCGCGACCTGGCGGGCGTTGAGACGCCCCCGGTACGCACCCATCGTCTCCGCGCAGTCCACCGCGAACCGGCCGTTGGCGGCGGCGTACTCGCGATGGGCGTACTCGGTCACCGGCGAGGACAACGGAGCGGGATTGGGACTCGGGCAGGCGACGCCCATGCCGCGCGGGTCGAACACCACGACGTCGAACCGCGCCGAGAGGTCCGCGAACTGGTCGCGGTAGCCCGGAAACGCGAAGTTGGGGATGGCCGATCCCGGGCCACCGGGGTTGAGCAGGAGGACGCCGGCCTTCTGTTCCCGTGCCGGGATCTTCAGCAGCGGCACGGTGATCCGGGTGCCACCGGCCGGACGGGTCCAGTCGGCGGGGACCAGGACCTCGCCGCACCGCAGCCCGTCGTGGCACTCCCGCCACGTCAGGCCCTCGGCAGCGGTGGCGGGCGCCGCGCCTCCTGCGAGCACACCGACCGCGGTCAAGAGCGTCATCAGCGCTTTCATGCCCCGATTCGATCACCGGGGGCACGCCGGCGCGTCTGCCTTTCGACAGACATTCCGCTCACCGCGATCGGTAGCCGGTCGCGAGGAGTTGATCAGCGATGGCGGGCAGGGTGGTCGCGGGGTTGAGCGCGGTCACGAGATCCGAGGTCAGCGGCCGCCCGGTGTACACGTGCCGAACCGCGGCGAGGTCGACCGGCTGTTCGTAGTAGTCCTGTGCCCACTCCTGGAACGCCTCGGGCGTGCGGTCGGTCAGCAGGGCGAACAGCCAGTCGGCGCCGTCCGGGTCGTGGTCTGTGTCAGGGAAGGCGATGTCTCCGTGCCGCCAGACGGTGTCGCCGTGCTCGCGCCACAGGCACACCGTGACATTCGGCGTGCCGGACTCGGCGGAGAACGCCGGTTCCTCCACGCACTCCCGGAACACACCGGGCACGGAGTCGAGGACACCGGGCCACGGCTCACCGTCGTCGGTGGCGTACGGGCTCATCGGCGACTCGTGGTCGAACCCTCGCACGTACGCCCCCGCAGCGGTGAAAACGATGGAGTACTCGTTGCCTGCGCCGTCGTACATGGACGCCAGCTCCTCACCGGGCGCCCAAGCGGTGTCGTAGAGGTGGTACCGGTCCTCGCTGTCGGGGTCCAGCACGACGCTCAGCGCGGCCAGCGCACGGCACAGCGTGCGCAGTTCCGGGATGGCGGGCAGGCAACGAGCGACGTCGTAAGCGGTCACCTCGACATCCAAGCAGAAAATCCACAAAGGACGGTCCAATTCGTCCTCTGGGTTCTTGAAGTCAGGGGTCGGGGCGAACGCTGGTGACCTGGAACGGACAGGTGCTCGGATGAGTGCCGGATGTGAAGCGCACCACCTCCGTGGGCAACAAGCCGGTTGAACGTTCCAGCGGGTGCTCAAATACTCCCGCAGGCAACGGAAGAGAGAGCGCGACATGCAACGACGGGCGCTGCTGGGTCGCGAGACGGAGCGCCACGCGCTGGCCGCCCTGGTCGAGCAGGCCGCCTCCGGGTCGGGTGGCGCGGTGGTCGTCCTCGGCGCCCCCGGGATCGGCAAGTCGGCGCTGGTCGCCGAGGCGGCTGCGCGGGCAGCCGACCGCGGGGTCCGGGTGGTCACGGCGGTGGGGGTGGAGTCGGAGGAGCACGTGCCCTGCGCCGGCCTGCACCAGCTGGTCCACCAGTTGCGGGACGGGATCGACGACCTGCCGGGGCCGCAACGCGCCGCGTTGCGCGCGGCCGTCGGCCTCGCCGACGAGTCGGTGCCCGACCTCGACCTCGTCGGCCTGGCCGCGCTGACCCTGTTGTCGGACGCGGCGGTGAGGGCACCGCTGCTGGTGGTCGTCGAGGACGCCCACTGGATGGACCGGGCCAGCCTCGACGTGCTCGGGTTCGTCGCGCGGCGGATCGAGTCCGA
>JASLAV010000607.1 GCA_030146905.1 Lentzea sp.
CGGAGAGCACCTGACCGCGGTCGGGCATGTGCCACATCGACTCGAGGGCGCAGGCCGCGTCGAACGAGGGGGCGGGGAAGGACGTGTCCGTCGCGTCCGTGTACTGGGTCGTGGCGTGGTGGGCGAGCCCCGCCTCGGCCGCGGCCTCGTTGGCCTGCTTCACCTGGACGTGGCTGACGGAGATGCCGACCACGTCCACGCCGGCGGTGCGGGCCAGCCGCAGCGCGGGGTGACCGCAGCCGCAGCCGACGTCCAGGACCCGCTGGCCGGGCTGCGCGGCGAGGCCCGTGATCATCATGTCGGTCAGGCGGTCGGTGGCCACCTCGATGGAGCTGTCGTCGGCGTCGTCGTCCCAGTAGCCGTAGTGGTAGTTGGGGCCCCACGTCGAACCGTAGATCTGACCGATGCCGTCGTACACGTCGGCGACGTCGCTGGGAGCGGGAGACTGCTCGATCGTCATGAAGAACTCCGGGTAGTCGTGAAAAAGGCGGGAAGTCGACGGCGCCCGGCCGGGAGAACCCGACCGAGCGCCTGCGTGATCTGCTCGGGTCACTTCTTCTCGAAGCGCAGGAAACCCAGCTGAAGGCCTCCTGCTCGCCATTCGGCGCCCTGCGCCTGGTTCGCCAGCAGGGAGATCCTCATCTGCCTGCGCTCCACCGCGGAAAGGGTGCTGTCGCTGTCCAGCACCGCCTTCGTCCAGGCGGCGCTCTCCTCCCAGAACGGCAGGGTCTCCGCCGTGGCGTCCACCTCGTCGACCAGTTCGAAACCCGCGGCTGCCGCGGCTTCCGCGTAGTCCCGCACCGTGGCCGGCTTGCAGTAGAAGTACTCGGCCCACACATCGGCGCCGTGCGGGCGCGTGATGAACACTTCCTCGACGCAGACGCTCCCGCCGGGGCGGATCACGTGCGACAGGCGCTCGAACCACCGCGGGCGGTCGAAGTACCCGCTGCTCTCGATCGCGACCGCCGCGTCGTAGGGGCCGTCGTCCACGGTGAGCCGGTTCGCGTCGCAGACCAGCGTCCTGACCTTCCCGTCCAGGCCGCATTCCCGCGCGAACCCCTCGACCACGGGCGCGTGCTCCGGCGCGTTGGTGACCGCCGTGACGTCGGCGCCGTACTCCTGCGCCCAGAAGAGAGAGCCCCCGCCGAGACCGCAGCCGACGTCCAGGACCTTGCCCGACAACCGGTGTTCCGCGCCCCAGATCTTGGCCGCGTAGCGCAGCAGGCCCTCCTGGTGCAGTCGGATGCTGTGGCGAATGGCCTCCGCCGTGTCGTCGGCGCGCGGCGGCGTCTCGGAGCCGGGGTAGTAACCCACGTGGTAGTGGATCCTGGGGCCCGGCCCGTACTTGCGAACGAGCTTGGCCGTTTTGGAGTCGTAGTACTGGCCGACTACCCGTACCTCGTCCTGGGGGTCCAGCGCTGCCAGAGGCGAGCTTGAAAGATTTGACACGGTCACTTCTCCAGGGCTTCGGATTCCTGCGCAAGCAGCGACTCGTTCGAAATGCGGAGCCGCACTCACGATCAGGAATCCTGAGTCGGCCCTGAATTCGGTGGCGGCTATCGGATTCCATCCTGGAGGAGACCCCGGTACGTGTCAACGACACCGCGTGCACGGTTTCGACTTTGGGAAAAACCCCAAATGGTCCGGCACAAAGCCCGTTCTGGACTATTCTCCGGATTGGGTGGTTGCTGTGTGCGACACCTCGGCCGTGGTGAAGTCCGGCTGTTGTGCCGGCGCCGGCGGCGGGCAAGACCTCCTGAGCGGGACCCGGTTTCCACCGACCGGCGCGGATGTCCGGCAACGCGTTGCGACGCGGGCGTCCTGCGCGGAACGGAGTCAGAATGAGTGGCGGCAAGCAGGTCCTGCTGGCCGAGCCGCGGAGTCTGTGCGCCGGTGTGCGCAGGGCGATCGCCATCATCGACCTCGCGCTGGAACAGCACGGCGCGCCGATCTACGTCCGCAAGGAGATCGTGCACAACCACCACGTGGTGCGCGAGTTCCAGCGCAGGGGCGTCCGGTTCGTCGACTCCGAGGAGGAGGTGCCGGAGGGCGCGGTGTGCGTCTTCTCCGCGCACGGCGTCTCCCCGCAGGTGCGGCGGAACGCGGAGGCGCGCGGGCTGGACGTGCTCGACGCGACCTGTCCCCTGGTGGCCAAGGTGCACCAGGAGGCCCGCCGCTTCGCCAGGGACGGGCGGACGCTGCTGCTGGTCGGGCACGCGGACCACGAGGAGGTCGAGGGCACCTTCGGGCACGCCCCCGACCAGACGATCATCGTCGAGTCGGTCGCCGACGCGGAGGCGCTGGACCTCCCCATTGACGCACCGGTCGCCTACCTCACCCAGACCACGCTCTCGGTCGACGAGACCAGGGACATCATCGCCGTGCTCCAGCGCAGGTTCACCGACCTGCGCGGGCCCGCCACCGACGACATCTGCTACGCCAGCCAGAACCGCCAGGACGGCATCAGGGCCGTCGTGGACCGGTGCGACCTGGTGCTGGTGGTCGGCTCGACCAACTCCAGCAACTCGATCCGGATGGTCGAGGTGGCGCGCAGGCTCGGCGGCAGGGCCGAACTGGTACCGGACGTCACCCACCTCGACCTCGCGTGGCTGGACGGCGTGACCACGGTCGGCGTGAGCGCGGGGGCGAGCGCGCCGGAGGTCCTCGTCGACGAACTCGTGGAACGGCTCGCCTCGCTCGGGTACGCGGACGTGGCGGTGCACCGCGTGGCGACGGAGGACGTCGTGTTCTCCCCGCCCGCACGACTCACCGGCGTGCCGGACGCGCCGTCACCGAGCTGACCGGGTCGCGACCTGACGAACCCCGTGAGGAGCACTGTTCGACATGGCGCTGCTGGAGACCGTGCGCGACCCCGCGCGGCTGCGTGAGCTGTCCGCGGACGAGCTGCGCGACCTCGCCGGGGAGATCCGCGCGTTCCTGATCGAGCGGGTGTCCGCGGCCGGCGGGCACCTCGGGCCGAACCTGGGCGTGGTGGAGCTGACCATCGCGTTGCACACGGTGTTCGACTCGCCGCGGGACCGGCTGCTGTGGGACACCGGGCACCAGTCCTACGTGCACAAGATCCTCACGGGCCGCCAGGCCGGTTTCGACCGGCTGCGCAGGCCAGGAGGGATCTCCGGCTACCCGAGCAGGGAGGAGTCGGAGCACGACCTGGTGGAGAACTCGCACGCGTCCACCGCACTGTCCTACGCGGACGGTCTGGCCAGGGCCGACGCCCACCTCGGGCGGCGCGGCAGGGCGACTGTCGCGATCATCGGCGACGGCGCGATGACCGGCGGCATGGCGTGGGAGGCGCTCAACAACATCGCGGGCGGGCCGCAACGGCCGCTCGTCATCGTGCTCAACGACAACCAGCGCTCCTACGCGCCGACCGTCGGCGGCCTGGCCGAACACCTGGCCGATCTGCGCGCCGGGCGCGGGCCCGGCGTGTTCGGGCAACTCGGGCTCGGCTACCTCGGCCCCGTCGACGGCCACGACATCTCCGCCGTCCAGGACGCGCTGCGCAGCGCGGTCGCGCTCGACGGACCGGTCGTGGTGCACGTGATCACCGCCAAGGGCAAGGGATACAGGCACACCGAGACCAACGACCTCGACCTCGGCCACGCCGTCAAACCGATGGACCCGGACACCGGGAAGGCGCTGAAGGCGTCTCCCCCGTCCTTCACGTCGGTGTTCGGCGAGAAGCTGGTCGAACTGGCGGAGCAGCGCGACGACCTCGTGGCGATCACGGCCGCGATGGCGGAGCCGACCGGGCTCCTTCCGCTGCAGCGCAGGTTCCCGCACCGGGTGATCGACGTCGGCATCGCCGAGCAGCACGCGGTCACGATGGCCGCCGGGTTGTCCCTGGGCGGCGTGCACCCGGTGGTGGCCATCTACTCCACGTTCGTCAACCGCGCGCTCGACCAGCTGCTCATGGACGTCGCGCTGCACCGCCGCCCGGTGACGTTCGTCCTCGACCGGTCAGGGGTGACCGGCGACGACGGGCCGAGCCACAACGGCATGTGGGATCTCTCGGTGCTGCAGGTGGTGCCGGGGCTGCGGATCGCCGCGCCACGCGACGGCACGCGGCTGGCCGAGCTGCTGGCGGAAGCCGTGTCGTGGCAGGAAGGTCCGACGCTGCTGCGGTTCCCCAAGGGCCCGGCCGGTGACGACCTGCCCGCCGTCGCCACGTTCAACGGGATCGACGTGCTGCGCCGCTCCGGCCGGCTGGACGTGCTGATCATCGCGGTGGGCTCGCTGGCGGGGCTCGCGCTCACCGTCGCGGACGGTGTGCGGACGCGGGGCATCGGGGTGACGGTGGTGGACCCGAGGTGGGTCACGCCGGTCAACCCCGCGCTGGCGGACCTGGCACGCCGCCACCGGCTCGCGATCACCGTCGAGGACAACAGCCGCGCGGGCGGTGTCGGTTCCGCGATCGCGCAGACGCTGCGGGACGCCGACGTGCGCACTCCGTTGCGCGAGTTCGGCATCCCGAGGCGGTTCCTCAGCCACGGTTCCAGGGCCGAGGTGCTCGCCGCGTGCGGGCTGACCGCGCAGAACATCACCAGGACCGTGGCTGAGCAGCTGACCGCCCTCGACACCGCGCCCGCCGGCATCGACGACCTCGATGGCTGGCCGGTTCGCACCGGGGAGCAACGATGACGACCGTCGCTCTGGGAATGCCCGCGCCGCGCGAGGAAGAGCTCTCGGTGGCCACCCGCCGGACCTCGCGCAAGATCATGGTGGGCGGCGTGCCGGTCGGTGGCGACGCGCCGGTCTCGGTGCAGTCGATGACCACCACGCCCACCGCGGACGTGGACGCCACCCTGCAGCAGATCGCCGAGCTCACCGCGGCCGGCTGCGAGATCGTGCGGGTCGCCGTGCCGTCGGCGGACGACGCGGCCGCGCTGCCGGCCATCGCGCGCAAGTCGGGCATCCCGGTGATCGCCGACATCCACTTCCAGCCCAAGTACGTGTTCGCCGCCATCGACGCCGGTTGCGCCGCGGTGCGGGTCAACCCCGGCAACATCCGCCAGTTCGACGACCAGGTCGGCGCGATCGCCCGCGCCGCCGGCGACGCGGGCGTGCCGATCCGGATCGGCGTGAACGCCGGGTCGCTCGACAAGCGGTTGCCGCGCAAGCACGGCGGCGTCACACCGGAAGCGCTGGTGGAGTCGGCGTTGTGGGAGTGCTCGTTGTTCGAGGAGCACGGTTACACCGACCTGAAGATCTCGGTCAAGCACCACGACCCGGTGGTGATGATCGAGGCGTACCGCAAGCTCGCCGCCCGGTGCGACTACCCGCTGCACCTCGGCGTGACCGAGGCGGGGCCGCGCTTCCAGGGAACGATCAAGTCCGCGGTCGCGTTCGGCGCGCTGCTGGCGGAGGGCATCGGCGACACGATCCGGGTGTCGCTGTCCGCACCGC
Source organism: Lentzea sp. (assembly GCA_030146905.1). The sequence goes on from JASLAV010000607.1 coordinate 5,428, forward strand.
CGGTGGAGGAGGTCAAGGTCGGTGCGCAGATCCTGGAGTCGCTCGGGCTGCGGCCGCGCGGACTCGACATCGTGTCGTGCCCGTCCTGCGGCCGGGCCCAGGTCGACGTGCACACCCTCGCCGAGCGGGTGACCGCGGCACTCGAGGGGTTCCCGGTGCCGTTGCGGGTGGCGGTGATGGGCTGCGTCGTCAACGGGCCGGGCGAGGCCCGCGAAGCCGACCTCGGCGTGGCCGCCGGCAACGGCAAGGGCCAGATCTTCGTCAAGGGTGAGGTGATCCGCACGGTGCCGGAGTCGCAGATCGTGGAGACCGTCCTGGCGGAGGCGGCCCGCATCGCCGAGGAGATGGGTGTGGACGTTGAGGCGTGACATGCGGTTCGCGCAGGGAGTGCGCGAACCGCGTGCGGCACGTCAGTCCACGGTTTCACACGCAACACGCGGGGGCCACGAATCCTTTCGCAGGATCTCGAGGACGTATGCCCTGGAAACCAATGCGACACGATTCGAAGCCTGCAGCTTGTCGGACATGACTCGGACGTGGTAATCGATGGTCTTCGAGCTGAGGTACAACTCCCTGGACAGCCGTCCGCTGGAGAAACCGGCCGCAACGCCTTCGAGGATTCTGGCCTGGATGGAGCTGAGCATCCAGCAGCCGGTGGGCTGGTGCACTTCGTACTCGGCGGAGTTCGTCGATCTCGGACGTGCGTCACCGGAGAGCACCTGACCGAATCCGTGCTTACGGGCACAGCCCGGGTGGTGCTCGCACTTGTGCAGGTCGTTCTGCCGGTTGTCCATGACATCCATCCATTCCTGTGAAGCCGGCCAGGTCAGGACTGCAATCAGAGAGATAACGGGGGAGGAGACTCAGTTTTGTGTCCGCAGCGGAACAGTTGTGAGGGACGACGGTGACAACGTTGACGCGCGATGCCCGGTCTGCGACGCCGGCGGCAGCGGACGCGCTGATCAAGACCCTGCACGAGGACCTGAGCGGGCTGCCGGCCAGCGCGCAGCTGGACGCCGTGCTGTGCCTGCTGGAGGCGGCCCGGTTGATGCTGCACGCTCACGGCCGGACGCGGGGTGAGCTGACCGGTGACGACCTCGACGACATCCGCGCGACCATGCGCGCCGCGTCGCTCTCGGTGCGCAGCTACCTGTGGCGGACCGGTGACACCGATCCGGTCGCACCGGAGTGAGGTCGTCAAGACGCCGCCGTACGCGCGCCTTCTGCCGGCACTCGCGCCGTGGCCGCCCCGCGCAGGTCCGGCAGGAAGGTCATGGCGATCGCCGCGCAGGCCATGAAGCCCGCGCACACCAGCAGACCGCCGCCGAAGCCCGCACCGGTCGCGAGCACGCCCAGCGTGAGCGGGGCGAACGCGGAGACGCCGCGCGCGATGTTGTAGCAGAACCCGGCACCGGTCGTGCGCACCCTGGTCGGGAACAGCTCGCCGAGGTACACGCCGAAGATGCCTGCGTAGGCCGCGAAGAAGGCGAACAGCGGGCCCAGCCACAGCAACGCCGTGCGGTCGGCGGCGATCACGTACAGCGGCAGGGTCAGCGCCACCCCCGCCAGCGACAGGATCAGCGCGTTCTTGTGGCCGATCCGGTCGGCGATCAGGCCGAAGACGTTGTAGCCGAAGAACATCCCGAGGTTGAGCACCGTCAGGAACAGCGCGACCGTCGCTGCCGGGATGCCCTTGTCGGCCTGCAGGTAGGTCGGCAGCCACGTGGAGGCGCCCCAGGCCCCGAACATCGCGAACCCGGCGACGACCGCTCCGAGCACAGTGCGTTTGCGCAGTTCCGGGGCGAAGATCTCCCTCACCTTCACCGGCGTGGTCTTCTGCTGAGCCCATTCGGCCGACTCGCGGAAGAACACCCCGACGATGACCAGCGGGATCACCACGCCCACCCCGCCGAGGAAGAACAACAGGCGCCAGTTCGGCAGCAGCGCGCCCGACAGCAGAGCGGCGACCACCCCGCCGATCGGGAACGAACTGAGCACGAACGCGACCGCCCGGCCTCGTTGCGCGGCCGGCCAGGTCTCGATCACGTAGGCCGACGCCACGCCCCAGACCCCGCCCAGGCCCATGCCGGCCAGGAAGCGCAGCACGACGAACAGCGTGAAGCCCGGCACCACCAGGATCGCCGCGGTGAACACGCCGAACACCGCGAGCGAGAGCATCAACGCCCGCTTGCGGCCGTAGTTGTCGGCGAGCCAGCCGACGGTCACGCTGCTCACCCCGATGCCGAGCAGGGTCGCGGTGGCGAGCAGACCGCCCTGGGTGGTCGTCAGTCCGAGGTCGGCACGGATCACGGGCAACGCGAAGGACAGGAGCAGGATCTCCAGCGCGTCGAACATGTAGGCGACGAACGAGCCGAAGAGCACAACCCACCGGTTGGATCCACTCAAGCGAACCAGTCCATTCAGTCGTCGGGGTTCTTCACGATCCGCGCGGCGACGCACGATGGCGGGCGGCACAAGCGCGAAATCGAGTAAATGCCGGTCCGATTTCTGCCCGGTTCGCAGTCGTCGCGGACGCCGCTCGAGTACGCGCCCGGCGACTCGACCGTCCAGAAAGGACGTAAAGACGCCGTTCTCCCTGGAAGATTGATAATTCCTGACGGGCCCCG
>JASLAV010000628.1 GCA_030146905.1 Lentzea sp.
CTTGCCCGCCGAATTCCGCCCGAACGAGTTCCCCTCAGCGTCGAGGGAACAGTGGCGTGAGCTGGTCGACGCCGTCCTGAAGAAGACCGGCGCGAGCTACGACTCGCTGGTCACGAAGACCTACGACGGCATCGAGCTGCACCCGCTCTACACCCTCGACGACGCGCTGCCTCCCTACGCCCTGGTGCCCGCCAAGCAGGGCTGGGACGTCCGCCAGCGCCACGCAGTGCCCGATCCGGTCGCGCTGATGAACGACCTGGAGGGCGGCGTCACCTCGCTGTGGCTCGCCCTGCCGGCAACGTCCCTGGAACGCGTGCTGGACGGCGTCCACCTCGATCTCGCGCCGATCGTGCTCGACGGCGACGTCGACGCGGCCCGCGCGATGCTGCGGATCTACGACCAGGCACCACTGCTGGCCGCCGACGTGCGCGGCAACCTCGCGCTCACACCTTCGGGTGAAGCTCTGGACGTGATCAAGCAGTCCGTGGCGCAGTTCCCCGGCCTGCGGACCGTCGTGGTGGACGCCTTGCCGTTCCACGACGCGGGCGGCTCGGACACCGAGGAGCTCGGCGCGTCGCTCGCCCTGGCCGTGTCGTACCTGCGCGCCCTGACCTCCGCCGGCCTTTCCGCCGCCGAGGCCTTCGCGCAGCTGGAGTTCCGCTTCGCGGCCACCGCGGACCAGTTCATGACCATCGCGAAGCTGCGCGCGGCCCGCCGCCTGTGGGCGCGCGTCGCCGAGGTGTCCGGCGTCGAGGCCGTGCAGGTGCAGCACGCGGTGACGTCGTCGGCGATGATGACGCGCCGCGACCCGTGGGTGAACATGCTGCGCACGACCGTCGCCTGCCTGTCCGCCGGCCTCGGCGGCGCCGACGCCGTGACGGTCCAGCCGTTCGACGCGGCCATCGGCCTGCCGGACGAGTTCGCGCGCCGCGTCGCCCGCAACACGCAGAACCTGCTGCTGGAGGAGTCGCACCTCGGCGAGGTGATCGACCCGGCCGCCGGGTCCTGGTACGTGGAGAAGCTGACCGACTCGCTGGCCGTCGAGGCGTGGGCGTGGTTCCAGGAGATCGAGCGGGCTGGTGGCCTGCCCGCGGCGGGCTCGCTGGTCCGTGACCGGATCGCGCAGACGTGGGCCCGGCGGTCGGCGCGGCTGGCGGATCGCAGCGACCCGATCACGGGGGTCAGCGAGTTCCCGAACCTGGCGGAGAAGCCCGTGGTCCGCGCCCCCGGATCCGTCGCCGTTCCGGTCCCTGCCCCCGGAATCGATTCGGATTCACCGGCCCCCTGGGGGGATCCACCCCCCATCCCGAGTATCCCAAGCAGGTCCGACAGTTTCGGGCTGCCGCGGGTCCGTTATGCACAGGCCTTCGAGGAGCTGCGCGACCTCGCCGACGCCCAGCCGGAACGCCCGCAGGTCTTCCTCGCCACCCTCGGCCCGGTCGCCGCCCACACCGCCCGCGCCACCTTCGCCGCCAACCTCTTCAACGCCGGCGGTTTCGCCACCCCGAACGCGGGCCCGACGAGGACCGCCGAGGAGGTGGCCGAGAAGTTCAAGGCCTCCGGCGCGAAGGTCGCGGTCCTGTGCGGCAGCGACACCAGCTACGCCGAGCAGGCCGCGCCGACCGTCGAGGCCCTGCGCCAGGCAGGGGCCCAGCGGGTGCTCCTGGCGGGCAAGAAGACCGACGCGGACGTCGACGGCTTCGTGCACATGGGCTGTCCGGCCCTGGAAATCCTCAACAGCACCTACGAGCTCTTGGGAGTGGAGCGATGATCCCCAGCTTCGCGGACATCGACCTCGGCCCGCTCCCGTCGGCGAAGTACGAGACCGACCTCCCCGTGTGGGAGACGCCGGAGGGCATCGCGGTCAAGCCGGTCTACGGGCCGTCCGATGTGGACGGTCTCGACTTCCTGGAGACCTACCCCGGCATCGCGCCGTTCCTGCGCGGCCCGTACCCGACGATGTACGTCAACCAGCCGTGGACCGTGCGCCAGTACGCCGGTTTCTCGACGGCGGAGGAGTCGAACGCCTTCTACCGCCGCAACCTCGCGGCCGGTCAGAAGGGCCTGAGCGTCGCCTTCGACCTCGCCACCCACCGCGGTTACGACTCCGACCACCCGCGCGTCGCCGGTGACGTCGGCATGGCGGGCGTCGCGATCGACTCGATCTACGACATGCGCACGCTGTTCGACGGCATCCCGCTCGACAAGATGTCCGTGTCGATGACGATGAACGGCGCCGTGCTGCCGATCCTCGCCCTGTTCGTGGTCGCGGCCGAGGAGCAGGGGGTGAAGCCGGAGCAGCTCATGGGGACCATCCAGAACGACATCCTCAAGGAGTTCATGGTCCGCAACACCTACATCTACCCGCCGCAGCCGTCGATGCGGATCATCTCCGACATCTTCAGCTACACCAGCAGGCACATGCCGAAGTTCAACTCCATCTCGATCTCCGGCTACCACATGCAGGAAGCCGGGGCGACGGCCGACCTGGAGCTGGCGTACACGCTCGCGGACGGCGTCGAGTACCTCCGCGCCGGTCAGGCCGCGGGTCTGGACGTGGACGCGTTCGCGCCGCGGCTGTCCTTCTTCTGGGCGATCGGCATGAACTTCTTCATGGAGATCGCCAAGATGCGGGCCGCGCGCCTGCTCTGGTCGAAGCTCGTGAAGGGCTTCGACCCGAAGTCGCCCAAGTCCCTGTCGCTGAGGACGCACTGCCAGACGTCCGGCTGGTCGCTGACCGCGCAGGACGTGTTCAACAACGTCGCTCGCACGTGCGTCGAGGCGATGGCCGCGACGCAGGGGCACACGCAGTCGTTGCACACCAACGCACTCGACGAGGCGCTGGCGCTGCCCACCGACTTCTCCGCGCGCATCGCGCGGAACACGCAGCTGCTGCTCCAGCAGGAGTCCGGCACCACCCGTGTGATCGACCCGTGGGGCGGCAGCGCGTACGTCGAGCGGCTGACCAACGAGCTCGCCGCCAAGGCGTGGGAGCACATCACCGAGGTCGAGAAGGCCGGTGGCATGGCCCGCGCGATCGACGAGGGCATCCCCAAGCTGCGCATCGAGGAGGCCGCCGCCCGCACGCAGGCG
>JASLAV010000641.1 GCA_030146905.1 Lentzea sp.
CAGATGACTGGTGGACAGCAGGATCAGGCTGAACACCCGGCTGCGGGCCATTCCCTCGTCGTACCCGTCGATCGCCGCGGTGAGCAGTGGGACGGCGGTCCGCGCGTGCTGCCGTCCCGCGGTGCCGGACAGGTCCGCGTGCACGGCTCCGGCGATCCCGGACAGGTCCGCCTCGGTGAAGAACGCGGCCCAGCCGGCCACGGCGGTGCGGTTCGCGGCGGTGAACTGCTCGTGACCGCGGTCGAGCAGGGTGAGGGCGCTCTGTTCGGACCCCTTCTTGGCGCACGCCCACGCCGCGTTGACCGAGAGGAGGCCTGCCGCGAGGTCGTCACCGGAACGGGAGGCCGCGAGCCGGCCGAGGTCGAAGTACCGCGACGCCTCGTCGAGCTGGCCGTGGTGCAGGAACACGCGACCGAGCCGGTAGCAGACGTTGGCCGTCAACCCGTCGGCACGCGCCGTCCCGGCCAGTGCCAGGGCGTGGCAGAAGTGGTTCTGCGCGTTGTTCACCAGACCGGCGTCGAAGCACACCCAGCCCGCGAGGTTGCGCAGGTCGGCCACGGCGACGTGCAACCGCTGCCGCACGTGCTCCGGTGCGGAGGCGGTCAGCAGCGGGAGAGTGGCGCGGATCTGCCGCCGGACGTCGTCGAGGCAGACCTCGCCGCCGCTGCGGTAGTCCATTTCGCGCAACGCGCGGGTGTTGTCCTCCAGGCGCGTGACATCCGAAAGTCCGATCATGGCGGGCACCCCCGAACCAGGTGTGGTGGGCGTACCGCCGGGGGCCGGGGCGGCTGGACCTACATCCACCCTAGTACGGCATCCCGACCTGCGGCCTCCGCTGTTTGGGTGCAGACGAGTTGCCGGGACCGGGGTGGGCGCGCATGAGGATGATCACGGTTCGGGTCCTCCCTGGACCGGTGGGGGGCCTGTCGTTGTAGGCTGGTGCCATCAGTCATGGTTCCGAAAGTTCCGGTCGCCCGTGATCACAGGTCACGGGCGTTTTGCCGTTCAGCGTCTCGGGAAAGCCATGACGGATCACCCCCCGGCCCCGCATCGTGCGGGCGCCGAATCATTGGTTGGAGAGCGCATGGCCACCGGAACCGTCAAGTGGTTCAACTCTGAAAAGGGCTTCGACTTCATCGAGCAGGACGGTGGCGGCGCCGACGTGTTCGTCCACTACTCGAACATCGCCGCGCAGGGCTACCGGGAGCTCCAGGAAGGCCAGAAGGTCTCCTTCGAGATCACCCAGGGCCAGAAGGGCCCGCAGGCGGAGAACGTCATCCCCGCCTAGTCTTCCGCTGCCTGTCGCCGGTTCCGCCGGCGGCGTGCGTGGAGCAACACCACAGAGCCCGGCCGGGTGGTCACCCGGCCGGGCTCTGCTGTGCGAGCGGCCCGAAAACCTCCAGTGGCCGGGGTAGACATTCGCGTCCTGCCGGATGTACTCTTCTTCTCGACACGAGAGAGAATGTCTTATCGGCACGGGAGATGACGAACTACCCGTGAGATCAGGCAAGAGCAAGGAAAGTCAGTACCAGAGGAGAAGGGAAGGGTTGCACGCCATCGGATCGCCCGCCTCCGGCTGAACACCGCCGAGCGGGTACCGCAGTTCCATCGAGATCGGCAGGTGGTCTTCGGTTGAGCAAGAGCAACGATCCCCGCGGATCCCGTCTTCGGCGAGGGTGACGCGGACACGAGAACCCGGCTTCGCGGCCGGTTGATGGAAGTGGACCCACAACCCTGGGGCCCCGGTGCGCACGCACCGGGGCCCCTCGTGATGCGGAGGCGCGATGACCCCTGAGACACCCCGGCAGGACCTCGGCGAGCCGCAGACCGCGGCCGCGAACCTCGACGACGACCACTACCCGGCCTACACCATGGGCCGCGCGGCGGAGATGCTCAACACCAGTGCGGCCTTCCTGCGCAGCCTCGACGAGGCGAAGCTGATCCAGCCGCAGCGATCGGCCGGTGGTCATCGCCGGTACTCCCGCCAGCAGTTGCGCCTGGCAGCGCGCGTCCGCACGCTGCTCGACGAGGGCATCGGCCTGGACGCCGCCTGCCGCATCGTCAGCCTGGAAGACCAGCTGGAAGAAGCCAGGAAGCCCACCCTCCAGAGCCCGCCCCCGCCCGACGGGCCGCACCCGCCCTTGCGGAGCGTGTGACCGGCTCAGCGCCGCACGGCGTTGTCGAGCAGGTTCCTGGCAACGTCCCGGAGTTTGACGTTGTCGTTCTGGGACTGCTGGACGAGCATGGTGAAGGCTTGGTCGGCGGTGCAGGAATGCACCGCCATCAGAATCCCTTTCGCCTGCTCGATGACCGCTCGTGAGACCAGCGCGGCCTCCAGGTGCTCGATGTGCTCGCGGGACCTCTGCCGCTGGTGGGCGCTGGTGATCGCGGCGCTGGCGGCGGTGGTGAACAGCCGCATCACGCTTTCGTCGAACGGGTCGAAGGCCGTCGCGCTGTAGCTGTAGAGGTTGATCGATCCCGCGTGCACGGCGTCGTCGTTGTCGGACGCGGGAAGTGCGACGGGCACCGACAGGCTGGTGCGCACGCCGTGGTCGTTCGCGGCCGTGTCGAACTCCGGCCAGGTGTCGCTGTTCTCACCGATGACGGCCCGGATCGCGCTGCGCGAGCGTGCGGCCTCCAGACACGGGCCCCGGTCGGCGCCGTACTGGCTCTTGTCGAGCTCGATGAACGCGCTGTCGCTCGCGCCGGCGGTTCTCGGGTGCTCATCGTTCACCGTGATGGTGACGGCGTCGGCGTCCTGGATCGCCCTCGTCGCGGTGTCGGCGAGCCGTTGCAGAACCTCGTCCAGGGGCTCCTCGGTGGAAAGCCCGTCCCTCAGCACCATCAGCGCCGCGGTCGCCTCGTCCAGCCGCTCGACCGGGTCTTGCCGGTCCGCTTCCGCGGGGTGCTCGGGTCTGTGCCCGACCGCGGTCGTCAGATCGTCCATGCCGCATCGCCTTTCGACGAGAACGAGTTCGCGGCGCTGGTGCTTCAACGCTCGCGACAAATGGTACGGGCAGGAAGCACCGGCCAGGGCACCCACTCGGGTGTCCCGGTCAGCGTGTCACTTCGGCGCAGGACTCGTTCCCGCTCGGGACCGCGACGGGGCGGCGGCCGGCCGGGCCGCACCGCGCGTGACGGCCGCCGCCGAGTAGTTCCGGACCAGGTCGGTGGCGACGCGCTGCCAGGAGTAACGCGCGTGCGCCCGTTCGCGAGCGGCGGCGCTGAGCAGCTCCCGCCGCGCACCGTCGGCGAACAGCGCCCGCAACGCCTTGGCGATCGCGTCCGGCTTGCCCGGCGGGACCAGCGTGCCGGTCCGGCCGTCCACCACGAAGTCGACGAGACCGCCGACCGCGGTGGCGATCACCGGGACGCCGCACGCCATCGCCTCCAGCGCCACGCCGCCGGACGACTGGTGCCGCGGTGTGCACGCGACCACGTCCGCGGTCCGGAGCAGGGCGGGCAGTTCGGCCTGCGCCACGTGACCCGCGAACACCACCCGGTCCGCGACACCCCGCGCGTGGGCCAGCGCCAGCAGCCGCTTGGTCTCCGGATCGTCCGGCGTTCCGCCGCCGGCGATGACCAGCTCCACGGCGCCCGTCGCGGACAGGGCGCGGATGATGTCGTCGAAGCCGCGCAGCGGCGTCAACCTGCCGACCGACACGATGCGACGCGTGTGCTGCCGGTCGAAGGGCGCACGTCGTGGTGTGAACACGTCGAGGTCGACTCCTCGTGGCACCACGGCCAGTTTCGACCGGTCGATGCCCATCCCGAGCACCTGGCTCGCTTCTGCCGCGCAGATCGCGACGACGCGGGTGGACTCGTGACCGACGATCCGCTCGACGGCCAGACGCCGGGTCGAGGCCGGGTCGTTCGCGCGTTGGTCGTGCCGCGGCACAGAACCCACCGAGTGGTACGTCTGCACGACCGGTACCCGGCTGCTCCGGGCGCTCAGCACGGCGGCGATGCCCGACAACCAGCCGTGGGCGTGCACGACGTCGGGGCGGTGCGCTTTCCAGGCGAGTTCGAGGAACTGGACGAAGTCGCCGGTGTGGGCGAGGACCTCGTCCCCGTTCACCTTCATGGCGGGCCCCGCCGGAACGTGCACCACGTCGTAGCCGTCAGCTGTCCGCACGCGTTGCGGCACGTGGGGGTGGTCGCGCCGGGTGTAGACGACCACCTTGTGCCCCAGCGCGGACAACGCGGTCGCGAGACCTGCCACGTGGAGGTTGCGGCTTCCGGCGTCCAACGCGCCGGGCGCGGCCAGCGGGCTGGCGTGCTCGGAGACGAGCGCGATCCTCATCCGGGTGGACCTGGACCGTTCGGGGCTGCCGCCCACGGTGTTCTCCTCACGACGGGGTGACGAGACCGCGGGTCCGGGCGGCTCCTGCATCTACCAGCGGCTTCACCCTAAGCCTGCCCCTGGTCGTGGCGCCGGACGGCGGCGGGGCGGCGCTTCGCCGCGAGGAGGTCCTCCGGCCGGAGCCGTCCGGCGACGAGATCCCCCGCGATGTCGGACAGGCGGTGACCGCTGTTCCGCGCGTGACCGCGCAACACCTGGAACGCCTGCTCCACCTCCAGGTCGCCCGCGAACGCGAGCACACCCTTGGCCTGCTCGATGACGACCCGGCTGGTCAGCGCCGTCTGCAGTTGCCCGCTGACGACCTCGCCGCGCCGGATGGCCCGTTCCTGAAGGATCCCGATCGTGGCCGTGTCCGCCAGGGCCCGCACGACGAGCAGGTCCTCGTCGCTCAGCGCACCGGTGTCACGGCGGAACAGGGCGAGCGTGCCGATGGTCTCGCGGCGCAGCCTCATGGGCACCGCGTGCACGGAGGCGAAACCCTCCTCCAGGGCGAGCGGCGCGAACCGGGGCCAGCGCCGGGTCTCGGTGGCCAGGTCGGCGACCAGCACCGGCTCACCGGTGCGCACGCAGTCCTGGCACGGACCCTCGTCCGCCTGGAGCTCGAACAACTCCGGTGTTCGCGTTCCTGCGGAGGAGCAGGCTGCCAACCGAAGGCCGCCGTGCCGGTCGGACAGCATCAGCCCGGCCGCCGTCGCGTCCATCAGCTGGACGCAGTGCTCGGCCAGCCGGTGCAGCACGTCCGCCACGTCGTAGTCGTCGACGAGCGTGTCCGCCAGCTGGACGAACGCGCGCAGCAGCCGGGACTCCCGCTCCGTCCCGGGGAAGACCTCACCGGTCATCGGCAGCTCCTGTCCGCTTCCATCCACATCGGACTGGTCAGACACGGCCGTGCGGGTACTCCGGTGAACGGTGCTGGAACGAGAGGATGCGAGGGTTGAGGATGTTCCCTTCGCGGATCTCGACGGCACGACGGATGATCTCGCTGGAGTCCCAGTCGCCCGCCATCACCGGGCGCAGGTGCGGGAGCAGCGCTTCGCTAATCTCCCAGGTCGCCGAGTTCCACAGGTAGGACGGGCTGTGGTCGACGCCGTAGTAGCGCACGTTGTCGCCCACGAAGAAGTCCGGGTCCGAGAACGAGGTGGGGCGTGCCCACTCGAAGCCCATGCCCGCGTCGCAGGAGACGTCGACGACCAGCGTCCCGGGGGCCAAAGTGGACAGATCATCGTTGGTGAGGAACGTCAACGGCGCGTCGGTGTCCTGGAGCACGCAGTTGACGATGATGTCGTGGTCCGCGAGGAGTTCCGCCAGGGGCACGCGACCGCCGCCGGCGAAGGCGTGGCTGCGCCGCGGATCGGCGGCGTCGTGGTCGAAGTGGATGATCCGCGCGGAGTGGATCGGCGAGCTGACCGCGGCGACACCGCGGTTGGTGAGGACGTCGACGTCGTGCACCCCGAGGGCGTTGAGCGCCGTCACGGCGCCTCGCGCGGTCGCGCCGAAGCCGATCACGACGGCGCGCAGCCGCCGCCCGTAGTCGCCGGTGGACCCGGCCAGCTGCATGGCGTGCAGCACAGAGCAGTAGCCGGCCAGCTCGTTGTTCTTGTGGAACACGTGCAGGCCGAACGAGCCGTCGGAGGTCCAGTGGTTCATCGCCTCGAAGGCGATGAGCGTCAGCCGGCGGTCGACGGCCAGCTGCGTGAGCTTCTCGTCCTGGACGCAGTGCGGCCAGCCCCACAGCACCTGGCCCTCGCGCAGCTGCGCGATGTCCTCGGCGAGCGGCTTGAGCAGCAGGACGACGTCGCATTCCGCGATGAGGTCCTCCCGTGAGCGCAACCCCGCGACGGATCCGGCGAGCTGCTCGTCGGAGACGCCGAAGTGCTTGCCGTAGCCGTGCTCGAGGTAGGTCCTGGCGCGCAGGTCCGCGTCGATCCGGTCCAGGTGCAGCGGGTGCAGGGGGAGCCGGAGCTCGTTCTCCTTGCGGGACTGCGCGATGACTCCGAGGCTGAGCTGGTCCACGTGTGTCCTGTTCCTTGGCGGAGTCAGTCACCACCCACGAGCCGTCGCGCGCTCTGGCCGGGTGGTGGTCGAGCACCGGGCTCGATGTGAGGAATCAGGCCAGTCTGAGGAAATCGGGAAATGGTCCCGTCATGTCCACGGTACACCCCCGCTGGGCGGCCGGAATCACGGCGACGTCCGGCCGCCCGGCGGGCCGGGTGTCAGCGGAGCCCGGAGTTCGGGGTCGGTTCCAGCCGGACGGTGGACTCGGAGCTGCCCGCCAACGCCGACACCGCGTCGGCCACGACCGCGCAGCGGGGATCGCCGTGGACGGCCTCCAGGACGCGTTCGCGGTCGTCCGCGTCCTCGAAGCGCCGGATCCAGACGAACGCGTCCTCGTCACCGGTCACGGTGAAGGACCCGACCACGGTCATTCCCCGCTCCCTGTGCAGCGGGATGACGGTCTCGTCCATGTACCGGGCCAGTTCGGCGCCGAAGCCGGCGCGGGCGTGTTCCGTGCGGATCTCGTAGAACATCGGTGTTGCTCCTCTGCGGAGTGGTCAGGGACGGGACGCGACCCGTTCGGCGGCAAGGGCGTAGACGTCGGGAGAGCCTTCCCACGGGCCGCTGCGCTGCACGGCCCAGCGGGTGATCAGCCAGTGCCCGTCGAGCCTGCGCAGTGACAGCTGCCAATAGCCGCGCATCGT
>JASLAV010000658.1 GCA_030146905.1 Lentzea sp.
GTCCGCGACGCGGTCCGCACCGAGGTCCCTGTCCCTGGCGAGCAGGGTGATCCGCCGCATCGACTGCAGCGTCATGCCGTCGGTGCGGTTCGCGAACACCTCGGCGGGATCCACCTCCGCCGGAGCGCGTTCGTCCCCGCGCGACGGCGGGAGCAGGGGCACGAGCAGCCTCGCCATGGCGAGGCGGTCGGCGAGCGAGGGCAAGCCGACCGCGACCGTCCTGATCGGCTCGACGGAGGCCGTGAACCAGCTGGGCAGGTCGCGCTCGCCGTCGACGAGCCACAGGACCGGGTTGTGCAACGCGACCTGGCGAGGTCCCGGCAGCACGTGGGCCCGCGCCGTGCAGGCGAGCTTCTGGCAGTACAGGAAGAAGTCGCGTTCCTCGGCGTCGAGCTGACCCGGCACGCGGACCATGCGGGCGGCGTAGTCGACGACCACGGCCACCCTCGCGCCCGGCGGTTGCCCGGCCGGCGGCTGCGGCGTCGTGCCGCGTCCGTCCCCTGACTCGGCCGGTGGTTGCTCCGGCGCGCCGACGACCTTGGCGAGGTGCGCGCGCAGCCGTTCCAGCGTCGGGCGTCGTCCGACGACGTTGCCGCCGAGCACCCTCTCCGCCGCCTGCGTCGCGGCCGGGTCGCCCGGCGGGTGGACCCCGATCCCGTCGACCGGGTCGTAGGTGATCAGCGCCTCGAACCCGCTGGGGCGCAGGGCGTTCCACAGCACCTGGTGCAGGCTCATGATCTCCGGCGCCCCGGACGCGCCGGGCACCAGGAACTCGTCGCGGAGGTTGCCGTGCAGCACGTACTGCGCGTGCACGGACAACGTGCCGACGACCTCCGAGGCGAACGCCGGCTGTCCCGGCAGGTGCTGCCCGTCGAGGCCGGGGAGCACCGCGGTCGGCTGCGACATGTCAGTTCACCTCCGGCATGGGCCTGGCGTCGGCCTTGGGGACGTTCACGGTGTCGGACGAGGGGACTGCGGCCCCTGCCTGCACCGGGGCGTTGCGGTCCATCACGACCGTCACGCTGCTGCCGTCGATGACGAGCTTGTCGCCCGCGCGTTCCAGCGCCGTGGCGAACTCGGCGCACCGGGACTCGTCGGTGAGCCGGGCGTCGGAACCCCGCGCGCCCGCGCCGCGGACGACCCTCGCGTGCATCAGCCCGTCCCGGTCGACCCACACGTCCGCGGTGTGCTGGCCATTCCAGTCCTCTTTGGACAGCTTGAGGCCGACGGTGTTCTGCACGTCGAAGGTTTCCTCGACGTGGTAGCCGTCCTCGGTCAGGCAGTGGCTCACCAGTTCGCGCACGAGCTGCTGACGGCGAGTCTCCTCGACCCACGCGAGCATCCGCAGCCCGCGGGCGCGGTCCTCGGCGGTGAGGTCGGCGGCGCCGGACACCACCTGCCGGAGCCGGATCACGGTCTTCTCCATCTCCGCGGGCGGGTGGGGGAGGGGACCGTCCTCGAGCGACTCGAGCCAGCCTGCCGCGACCCTGCGCCTGGCGACCTTCGGGTTGATCTCGTTGATCCGGTCGCGCATCTCGCTCACGTACATGTCCGCGTTGTGCGGGTGCTGCTGGACCAGCGCCGCCGCTTCCAGCACGGAGTTCCGCTCCGCGGTCGTGGCGTCCGGGTCGAGCAGGGTGAGCACCAGCTCGACGTCCTGCTGCGACACGGCCGGTACCGCGGGCACGGTGACCGCGACCTCGTAGCGCCGCCGCAACGCCTGCTCGTACCGCGCGAGAGCGGAAGCCGTCTCCGAGACGGCCTCCCGCGCGCTCACCAGGTTCAGGCGCGGGGGAGGGAGCACCCTGTCGAGCTCGGCCTGCGCCTTCGCCAGTTCCTGCTGCGCGGCGCGCGCCCAGCGGGTCAGCTCGGCGGGGTCGCAGCTCGACTCCAGCCTGAGCGGCTGGGGTACCGCCATGGTGACTCCCGCGGTCACGACCCGTTCGCGCAGCAACCGGATGCGGGCGTTGACCGACACGACGTCGGCCGCCGCCGCCTCCCACCGCAACGCCTCCGCTGCGGTCGCCTCGATCGCGTCCACCCGGGCCTCGAGCCGCGCGCCCTGCTCACCGATGATCCGGACGGAACCCTCGATGGCCGCGCCCGCCGCCCGCGCCACCAGGATGGCGCCTCCGACCACCACGGCCGCGCCGATCACGATCGCGCCCGCGGCCACCGCGGGGACGATCGCCGGCGCCAGGACCAACCCACCTGCACTCATCACTTACCTCCTCGCCGCATACATGACGGACCACGTCAGCGGCCGTTGACGATCACCAGTTCTCTCCGGTCCTGCGCACGCCACGCGAGGTGCCGCTGGACCGTCCACATCACGACCAGTGCCGCCAGCACGAACGGCGTGAACACCGGTTGGAACACGGTCAGCGCGGCGAGGCCGAGGAGCGCCACCAGGACGACCGGCACCGCGATCCGCCTGAGGAGCAGCTGCCTGGCCGCCCGGCCGAGCGCGATCCGGCCCGCGCCCAGCAACGAGTAGGCGGGGTGGAACCGCCCGCCCGCGTCCCATGCGAGCAGCGACTCGCCCAGCAGCGTCACGGCGAGCGCGACCACGGACGCGAGCCACGCGTCGACGATCTGCGCATCGCCCGCCACCTCGGCGACGTCGCTGACGGACACCAGGGCGAACAACATGACGGCGATCGCCGCCACGCCCGCGACCGCGTAGCCGAGTGCCATGGGCCTGTTCATCCGGCGGGACGACTCGCGGTGCCACGCGGTCCGCCGCAGCCACGCCTCGTGGGCGCGGCGGCCCGCTTCCTCGTCCTCGATCCGTCGCGCTTCGCGGTTCGCGTAGGGGATGAGGGCGATGGCGATCCACTGGTACTCGGGACGGGACGCGAGATCCGCGTACCAGGGCAGCCGCAGAGCTCGCCCAGAGCCGAGCGTCTCGGCGACCCTGCGACGCGTCTGCTCGGTGGCCGTCGCCGCCAGCAGCGCGAGCGCCACCGCGTAATCCCTGCGCCGGCGCAGGATCTGGTGCATCTCGTGCCGCGCGCCCAGGTCCGGCACCGTCCGCGCGAGCAGGGTCATCCTCTCGTGCTCGGCGTGCCACCGCGATCGGACACCGTTGAGCCCGTCACCGCTGCCGAGGCTGTCGCTGCCGGCGCCCGTGGCGAGCAACGGGAGCAGGTCCCCGGTCCAGATCTCCACCACGACCTCGGGTGCGGACTCCTCGTCCTCCATCGCCTCCTCGGCGAGAGCGGCGAGCCTGTTCCTGGTGATGTTGCGTTCGCGGTACACCGGGGGGTGGGTGGGATCCAGGTGGCGCAACAGGTGCAGCAGGTGCGCGTCGTCCGGTTCGCGCCTGCCTGCCCTCGTCGCCTGTGTCGCGGAGCCGGGGAACTGCTCCAGCCACGTGGTCAGCGCCCGGCGCCGCGGCGCGGAGCCCTCCCCGAACATCAGCTCCCGGGACACGCTCCACTGCCGGGTCATCGCGGCAGCGAGCAGGTCCCTCGCGTAGTACTCCTCGTCGAGGAAGACGAACGGCTCCCCGACCGCCTGCGCGCTCGGCGTCGGTGCCGGGTTCGCCGCCACGGGAGGCGACTCACCCCGCAACCAGGCCGTCACCTGGTCCGCACCCCACCTGCTCTCGGCGTCGAAGGTGAGAAGTCCCCTGCACAGCATCGAGATCCGTTCGTCGTCGACACCGGTGACCGACACGGGCCTGCGCGGGATGTACGACCGCATGATCTTCTTGCTCATGCCGCTGTACAGCGGCTGTCCGGTCGCGAGCTCCAGGACCGTGACGCCCAGCGACCACCAGTCGCCGGCCGACATGACGGTGCGGCCGCCGAGGTACTCCGGCGCCATGTAGCGCATCGTGCCGACCAGCGTCTCGGTCTCCTCGACGTGCAGCTCCCCGGTGGGAACGTGGCAGCTCACACCGAGGTCGCAGATCACCACGTCGAACGGTTCCAGCGCGCGGATCAGCAGGTTGGACGGCTTCACGTCCCGGTGCACGACCTGGGCCCCGTGCAGGGCGGTCAGGCCCTCGGCGACCTGCCGGACCAGCTCGGTCAGCAACCGCCCGTCCACACCGGACTCCCACTGGCCGCTCCAGTGCGCCACGGTTCCACCGGGGAGGTGCTCCATGACCTCGTACGGCCTGCCGTCCTCGACCCCCGTCTCGTACAGGGTGACGAGACGACGGTGCGGGTGCTCGCGGAGGAAGCCGGTCGCGTGCTCGTCGAGTCCGGGGCCCCCGTGGTGGACCTTGAGGACCCGGTCCTCACCGGTGACGCGCGCGCGGACGTGGTAGACCTCGCCCTGCCGTCCTTCGCCGGTCAGGTCGGCCACGACCTCGAACCGCGCCTCGAGACCGGGCGGCAGGTGGCGGCCGAGGCCGGACGGGAGCCGCGTCCGGCCCACGTCCAGTTCCGTGGCCGGTTCGTCGCGCGCCCGCCTCCTCCCGGCGTCGAGGTCGGTCTCCGCTCCGGCGAGCTCCTGCGCGGCCCCGCCGAGCGGCCCCGCCGGCGCGCCGCGTCCGGGATCGACCTCGGTGACGTCCCCGGCGTCCGGTGCTGTCATCGGCGGTCCGTCCTCAGCTCTGGCACGAGAGGGTGACGACCACCGACCGGTTCTTGGCGGCGGGGCCGGGCAGCAGCACGCCGCCGGGACCGAGGTCGTTCTCGTGGTGGGGGCCGGACGCGCCGTCACCGCGGGTGGTGATCCGGCCGGCGGCGACTCCCTTGGCCACCAGAATCGACTTCACCGTTTCCGCGCGGGCCTTGGACAGGTCGCGCAGCCCCTGCTCCGGGCCCACCGTCGCCGTGTTGCCGACCAGGAGGATCTGCTGCTTGCCGGAGGACACCTGGTCCACGAGCTGCTGCAACGTGCTTTCGGCCGCCCCGCGGTCGCGCAGGTCCGCCTTGTCGGGCACGAACCCGACGGAGTCGCTGTCGCGCAGCACGGTGGTGCCGCACGGCTTGATCTCGGTGGGCTTCGGCAGCGGGATCTGCGTCACCGGCACGGTGGTGTCGAGGGCGTTGCGCCGGGAGGCGATGCCGACGGAGTCGACGCACGCCGCACCGGAGGCCGACACCACCGTCTTCCACAGCTCGACGACACGGCTTCGCAGCGCGTTGTCCAGCTCCGCCTGCGGTTCCGCGGTCCCGCCCAGGCCGACGAGCACCACCGACCTGCCCTTGAGGTCAGGCAGCTGCGACTGCGCCTTCAGGTAGGCGGCCACGTCCGAGGGCAGCACGTCGAACATGGACTCGTCGCGGTAGGACAGTGCGCCCGAGGTCGCGAGCCCGGAGTCGAGCAGGACGATCGTGCCGCCCTCCGGGGTGACCCGGCCGGCCTCGGACAGGGCACCGAGCACGTTCGCCTCCGGCTGCTTGGGCTTCAGCCCCGTGACGAAGTTCGTGACGCCCTGGACGTGACCCGCGATCTCCCTCCCCTTGCGGTCGTCGTTCTTGGAGGTGATCCTCACGTCGGTGTTGAGCGCCACGGTCGGCTGCCCGTCGATGCGCACCACCTGCAGCCGCTGGCTCTGCGCCACGGCGGACTCGATCATCGCGGCGGTCTCCGGCGGCAGCGAGGGCACTGGGCTGCCCATCCGCGCACCCACGACGAGGGTGAGGGGGCGCGCGGTGTCGGAGGGGCAGCCGGACGCCGGTGCGCCGGCACCGATCGGGGCGTCGGGCTCCTGCTCCGCGGAACAGGCGGTCAGCGCGACCGCCGCGGCAAGTCCGCAGGCGAGCACGCGCCGGTAGCGGTGGTTGGTCATCTCTGGTCCTCTTCTTCCTGGGGCTCCGGCTGGTCGAGTTCCTTGCGCTGCTGCCGTGGCGGTTCGGGGAGCGGCAGCTGCTCCTTCTTCGTGAACAGCTCGAACTCGATCTCCTTCTTCAGCCGCTCCGCCGCCGCCGTGCACCTCGCCTCCAGTGCTCTCCAGGCGCGTTCGTGGTCGTCCCTCGCCTCCTGGACGGACCGGGAGAGCTCGGCGACCGACTTGACCTTCGACTCGAACCGGCCGAACCTGGCGGCGGCCTTGGTGCGGCGGGACAGGGCGCGCGTGTACTGGCGGGCCTCGGGGTGGTGGCGTGAGTAGCCGGAGATCCCGGCGACGATCCCGGTGGCCAGGTAGAGGGTCAGGAACAGCACCGCCGCGAGGTGGCGTTCCTGTTCCGCGACGGCGGCCAGCGGGTTCTCCGACTGGCCCTCGACCTGGTAGGTCATGCCGCCGGTGACGTCACTGCCCGCGTAGATCCAGCGGAACGCGAACGTCGCGGCGCCCAGCGCGAGCCAGCCGGACAGGCTGAGCAGCGAGGCGGTGCGCGCGCCGACCGCGTGCCCGGCGCCGGCCGCGGCCTTGGCCTGCGAGCCCGCCGTGTGGGAGAGAGCGAGGCACACGGCGGTGAAGCCCACGACCATGACCCACAGGATCACGTCGTCCTCGTTCATCGCGGAGCCGAGGACCTGCTTGAACGTCACGACGTCCACGCCGGCGGCGGCGAGCAGCACGAAGTAGTGCAGCCCCGCGGTCCACGGCTGGCCCGCGATCAGCGCCAGGTTGCCGTTGATCACCGGGCGTCGCCGCAACGGTTTCGGCGGAGGTGCTCCCATCATCGTCATGATTTCCTGCCTCTGCGCTTGCTCCGGGGCTCCGGCTCGTGGAAGGGGATGTCGGGACTGGCCACCCGGTCGAGGGCGTGCGACACCGCGCCTTCGAGGTCGTGCAGCACGTTCTCCTGGTCCTCGTGGTGGGCCAGGTACAGCGTCTCCGCCTCGATGACCCTGGTGGCGAGCAGGTCGAGCTGGGCGGAGACCTTGTCGTGCCGGGCCTTGGCGTCGGCGAGCCACTCGCCGACGTGCGTGTCGACGTAGCCGTGCAGGATGCCCTCGGCCGCTTCGGTCCGGGAGGGGCCGACCTGCCTGGCCATCTCGCGCAGCTTCTTGCTCAGCGGCTTGAGGTTGATGACCGGAACGGACTTCCCCCGCAGCTGCGGCAGGCGCATCTTCACCCTGCGCAGTGACAGTGAGGTGCGCAGGAGGGGCAGTGACTTCACGCGGACTCCTCGATGTCGTGGTCGGGGTGGTGACCGGGGTAGACCCGGTGGGGCGCGGGGACGTCGAGCTGCCGGGTGACGATCTGCTGTTCGAACGGCCCCGTGCCGAGGTCGAGCGGGTCGCCCTCCACGGGGGCGGTCACCCACGACGGCAGTCGCTGGACGACGAAGCGCAGCAGGGGAGCGAAGTACGTGCCCTCCGGGTGGACGTGCGCGTTGTGCTCCCAGTAGGTGCTGACCCGCGTCGCGTAGTGCTCGCTCATCGCGGTGGCGGTCGCCTGCGCGGAGATGAACTCCGTCCGGAGCTGCTCCTCCACGGCGGCGATGCGCGCCACGATCTCGTCGTGCGCGGCGATCCGCGCGGTCTCCCCGGCGAGCTCCCTGCCGATGCGGTGCCGCCGCAGGTCGTCGCGGCGGCCGTGCAGCTCCGTGCCCGTGAGGGCCATCTCCGCGTGGTTGCGCGGACGCAGCTCGTTCTCCGTGATCGGCAGCTGTGCGTCCGCGACCGCGTCGGCCGCCCTGAGCACCGCGACCGCCGCGAGCTGCCGCTCCTCCCGCAGCCGGCTCAGGGTGCTCCGGGTGGGCGCGGTGGTGGTCACGAAGTCCCTGAGCACCGAGGCGATGTGCTGCTGCCCCTGTGCCAGCAGCTGGTCCGCGTACGGTGCGCTGATCGCCTGGCCGGACTCGGCCAGCTCCGCCTGCGCGCTGTAGGACGGGGTGCGCCGCCGTCCGTCCCTGCGGCCCCTCCACCGGTCCCTGAGCCGGTCGCGCCGGAGGTACCGCGGCGCCTGAGGGGTCGTCATGACTCCACCCGGGGCAGCACCACGGTGACCACCCCGCGGTGGGCGGTGAGAGCCTCCCGGTGCCCCAGCGCGAGGCGGGCCAGCGCGTTGGTCTGCTCCCGCAGGTCCGCGGCATCCGCCTGCCCCGGGACACCGTCCTCCGGCACCGGCAGGTCGATGCCGGCCAGCACGCGCAGCGCGGCCAGTGCGTCTCCGGCTTCCAGGAGCCCGTCGACGCGCGGGAGCACCTCGGCGGCGCGGTCGAGCTCCTCCCGCACGCGCGCGACACCGGCGGATGTCACGCGGTCGTCGTCGAGGTCGCCGATGCCCAGCTGCGTGGCCTGGGTGAGCACGAGGCGGGCGCGTGAGATCCGGTTCGCCGTGGTGCGGCGCATGGCGGCGCAGAGCCGCGGCAGTGCCGGGTGGTCGGCGAGCCGCGGCGCCCTGCCGGTCGTCTCCCACGGACCGCTGTCGACGGGCTCCTGGTTGCGCGCCAGCGGATGTGCCGCGGTCGCGGCGTCGGCGGACACGAGCAACGCGGTGTCGTGCTCCGCGCCGACGAGCTGCTCGGCCTCGTCGGGTCGTTGCCCGCTGTCGAGCAACGCGGCACCTTCTTCCTGCCGTGTCAGCACGCCGGCCACGGCTCTGCCCAGCCGCACCACCCGTCCCGGCTCCGCGGGGCGGTGGGCGCACATGCCGGCGACGGCGTCGCGGAGCAGTTCCGCGTGCGCGATGCGCCGGCGCATCGAGGCGACCCACGCGCACGCGGTTCCCAGGAGTGCCAGCACGAGCGCTGCCGAGAGCGCCCAGATCACGTTGTTCCAGACCACGTTTGTTCCCTGACGGACAGCTGGAAGGGATGTGCACATCGGACTCACCTGCCGTGGTGCGCGAGAACCGCCCAGTGCTCGATGGCGGTGGGGTCGTGCGGCAGGTCGGCGGGCGTGCCGGGCGGCAGCACCCGCTCGGGGTCGAGCAGCTGCAGCTGCGCGGCGCGCAGCGCCGCACCGGGCGGCAGGCCGAGTCCGATGTGGTGGTGCACCAGGTGGACCAGTGCCCCGGACGGTTCGGGCCACTGCGCGGACAGCACGGATCGCGTGCCGTTCGCGACCAGCCGCGCGGGTGCGGTCAGCGCGTCGTCGTGGACGGCTCCGGACGTCACCGTCACGTGGTCCATCAACGTGACGAGCCCGATGCCGGCGTGCGACAGCGCGTCGACGGGCAGCTCGCCGTCGTGCAGCGAGATGGCGGACCGCTCCGGGTGCGCGAGGTCGGAGGTGGTGCGGCACCCCAGGTGCAGGAGGCCGAGCCCATCCCGTGCGGCGGCGCGGACGTCGTCCGGCGTGCCGCGTCCCTGCGGGGACTCCCGCCAGGGCCGTGGCGTTCCCCCGTGCCCGCCGAGGAACCTGGCCGCGGGGTGGAAGGCGGTGCGAAGCGACTCCGCGATCGTCGCGGCGCGGCGGTCGGTGCGGTCGGGGTTGCCGACGAACAGCGCCGTGCAGGGCGGATCGGCGGTGAGGGGCGCCGTTGCCGCGGGCATGAACGTGATCTCGTTGTCCTGCACCAGGTATCGGCGTCGGCCTTCCACCTCGCGCCACGCGGCCGCCCACGGTACGAGGCCGAGCTCTCCCATCGGGACGAGGACGAGACGCCGGCCCTTCCACGGTGTGAACGCGTCGCCGGCCGCCGTCCAGGCCCACGCGGCGACGCGGTCGAGCTCACCGGTCCACCCGCGCCGGGACGGTGTGGCGCGGGCTTCCTCCAGCGCCTCCTGCCACGCACGGACTGCGGCTGTGGTCAACCGGGGCAACGAGATCACGTCGACCACGCCGTCCCGGGGGATCGTCGCGGCGAAGCCGTTGTGGAGATCGCAGCCGGGAACGAGGTACATGAGCACCTCGTCGTCGCCAGGGGTGATGCCGGGCCCGTCGCCGCCGGCGAGGTCCAGCAGTGCCCGCCGGCGGGCCTCCAGCACGCCGGCCAGGTCCGGGCCGGCGTGGTCGGCGAGGCACCACGCGGTGACCTGGTCCCCTGCCGACGCGGCCGCGGCCCTGCCCGCGGCGCGGCTCGCCGCCCGGTCACCCGGCCGGTCGCGCAGCCGCAACCGGGAACCGAGCGCCATCGCGTTGGCGGGAGAGGGATCGCGGTGGAACGCCGTCTCCAGATCGGCGATGTCCTGGTCGAGTGCCGCGGGGTCGGTGGGTACGTCGACCGACAGGTACCTCCGCTGCACGCCGCTGATCATCTCCGCGATCAGTGCCACCCCGCTGACGGGTGCAGCGGGCTTCTCCGCGCGTGCGTTCGCTTCCGGTGCTTGCTGAGCGTCGCCTTCGGACGATGTGGACCGCCAAGCCGTCGGCTGGGCCACCAGTTCGAGGGGACCGGCGGCCCCGCCGAGTCCTGCCCGGCCGGTGAGCTCGGCCGGCGACGTGTCCGGCGGACCCGCCACCTTGGACACCATCCCCACGAACTCGGCGAGGCGGTCCTTCTCGTCGTTGTCCGGCAACGCGTCGACCCGCCACGCCAGGGACGTGAGCCGGCTGATCTGCGCGAGCACCGTCTCCCGGCGCGGGTCGTCGAGCAGGTTCTTCAGCAGCCGCAGCAGGTCCAGCTCGACGCGGACCGTCTCGGAGTGCTCCTTCCCCTCGAGGCGCCCGATCATGCCGGTCACCACGGAGGCGACGGGGCGGGGGCCGCCGAGGGCGAAACCCGCGCTCGCCTCGAGCGCGCCGACCATGTCGTCCAGGTTGCCGAACGCTTCTGGAGACAGGTGCGGTTCCGCGCCGTCAACCAGCTCACGCAGCTTGCGTAGCGTCAGGTCCGGGTGTTCACCGAGAGGCGCGAGGTCCATGAGCCACCGGGTTCGCACGCTCGTGATCCGGAAGAGGAGCAAGGCCCGCGTCTCGGCGGCCATGTCCGCCGTGCCGTCGCGCGCCAGCCGCTCGGCGTCGTCGAGAGCGGCTCGCACGTCGTGCCGCTCCAGGACGGTCCGGATGCCGAACTCGTCGGCCGCTGCCTCGACAGCCTCCAGCTGCCACGCCCGTGCTTTCGCCGTCGTGTCGTCCACTTCTGGCGCTTCGGAGATCGCGGCCGACGTCCAGTGCAGCGTCGGCCAGAGGTGTTCCGGTCCGGCGAGGCGGGTCAGCACGAGGCTGGACTCAGCGAGGACGAACAACACCGGGAGCACGCGCCCGTCGGGTTCGTCCGTCACATCTCTCAGCAGCGCGGTGCCCGCGAGCAGGTCGTCGATGGCGGAGTTCTGCTCACCCCGCATGCAGAGCAGGACACCGCGGGTCGCCCTCTGCTCGACGTCCATCGACACGTCGTCGGGCACGTCGTCGTACGCGCGGACGACCTCGTCCACATCGACGTGGCCGTCATCGGAGAAGCAGCGGGTGGCCAGCAGTCCCGCGAGGATCAGCTGGGCGTCGCCGAAGCGTTCGTCGTCCTCGAGGAGCGAGCACAACCGGCGCGCGGCGTCGATCGCGGCCAGGAGCGGTGCGAGGTCCCCGGTCAACCGATGGCGTTCCTCCTGCACGGTCGCGAGCGTGTGCAGGAGCTCCGCGCGGTTCTCGTCGTCATACGGCAGCACGGTTTCCGCGGCGGTGACAGCGTCGTCCAGGTCCACGGGGTCCGTGGTGTGCGGGTAGGCCCAGCGGTGGGCGAGCGCCTGCTCCCGCAGGAAGTTCAGCCGCTCCTTCTCGGAGTGCACGAGCGGGGCCAGGGCGACCAGGTCGCCGATCCACCTGCGGGCGTCGGCCGCGGCGAGGTCGTCGGAGACCATCAGCCGCAGCTTGATCAGCTCGGCGGCGTCGACGGCGGCGTGTTCCGCGAGATCGGGGCCGGCCGCGACGGCGGCGGCGGTGAGGAACGCGATCGAGGAGTCCAGGTGCGGCAGGGAGTCGAGCACCTCGGCGAGGAAGGCCATCGCGCCACCCGCGCGATAGCGCCACAGCGGGGTGTGCGGGTGCTCCGGCAGGCTCTCGGACGCGAACGCGAGCAGCCGGACCCCGAGGTCGATCGTCTCCTCGGTCGCGCCGCCCTCTTCGAGCAGCACGTCGAGGTGGGCAAGGCCGGCGGTTCCCGCTTCTCCGGGATCGACCTGGCCGGGGTGCTCGTCGAGCGCGGTGGCGAGGAGCAGGGCGTGGTGGTGGGCGTTGTCAGTCACGGGTGACCTCCCTGGCACTGGCGAGCACGTCGCCCAGGCGGGCCCGGTCCGCGAGCAGCGACTCCGCTTCGCGCCGGGTGATCAGGCCCTGGTCGGCGAGCGCGTGAACGGCGGCGCACAGGGACGAGAGCTGGTCGTCCGACCGCGCGGTGGCGACGGCCTCGACGATCTGGCCGACGATCGCGGCGTCGGTGTCGGGCGGTGAAGGCTCCGTCCACGTGGAGTCCTCGGACAACGCGTGGACGAGAGCCTCGGGTCTGCGCCCGAGTGGTCGTTCTATGTAGGCGTCGTACCAGGAGACGTACTCCGGGGCAGTCCTGGTGCCGACGTTGACCTGGTTGCCGGCGCTGCACACGTTCTTGACCGTGCGGATGATGGCGGGCATGCGCTCGAGGTAGTACGGGACCGAGTTGCCGAACTCCGCCACGCAGCGCTCGGCCAGCCTGCGCAACAGGTAGCTCTGCCCCGGCAACGGCGCCGTGTACCCGGCCTCGTCGGCCAGGTGCCCCAGCACCGCGCGGTGCTCCTCGTCGGGCAGCGCGCGGCCGAACCTGTTCTGCCGCACCTGCTTCGGCTTCACCTGTGCGCCCTTGGACGCACGGTAACCGCGCAGCACGTCGATGACCCGCTTGCGCACGTGGAACCGCACGGCGCCGACGACGTTGTGGCACTGCTGCCCGTGCTCCGTCAGGAAGACGGCGACGAGGCAGAGCACGTCCAGGACCAGGTCGCGGCACACGCAGTCGCCGGACACGACCAGACCGGGTGCCCGCATCGTCCTGCCGATCCGGAGCCCGTTCACGGCGAGTCCCATGTCGCACCGGGCGACCTGGTGGCTGCGGTGCAGATCGGTCCTGGCCTTGTGCAGCTCCGCGAGCGTGGCACGCACTACTTCGGGTGAAAGGTGGGATGTCCGAGTGAAGTTCATGAGAAGTTTCTACGCTAACAGAAGATTATATGTACACGTTGGATGCTGAACCGTGACGCAAGCGCCTGTCGGGATCGTGCGCGGTGGTGTGCGAGTGTTTTAGGTGCCGTGGAATAGGAGATAGCGATGGCGTTGCTGCCTGCGGTGGTGCCGCAGTTGGTCGAGAAGAGGTCCGAGCTGGTCCCCGCTCGGCTCGCGCGGAAGGTCGCTGCTCTCTTCGGCGTTCCGTCGGCCGAGAACCCGTTCCGTCCGCTGACGTGGGTCTGCGACTTCACCGCGATCACCGTCACCGAGATCGCCCGCGGCGCCCCGCTGCCCACCAGGGCCGCTGCCGCCAGGCTGCGCGATCAGGAGCAGGCCGGCGCGTGGGTGGAACACGACCGCGCGATCGTGCCGGTGGACGCGAAGGCGCTGCCGAACGAGATCGTCGCCGCCACGATGAACAGGTTCGGCCCCGACACGAAGGCGGCCGTCGTGCTGACGGCGACGAACGTGCTCCTCGCGCCCGTCACCGAGGCGATGACGACGGCGCTGTCGTTGTTGCGTTCCTCCGACGGCGGAGAGCTCCCGCCGATCCAGTGGATCGCGGCGTGGGCCGCAACCGCCGTCGAGGTGTACCGGTCGCAGCCGGCACTGGTCGTCGCGGCGATGAAGGCGCGGGCCATTCAGCGGGAGTCGCTGAGCGCGCCCGCGTTCCCGTGGGCCGACCGGCTCGCAGGCTCTGCCAAGGCGCGGTGCGAGATCGGCGCCAGCGACCCCGTTCCGCACGATCCGGTCACCCGGCCGCGGGACCTCGACTTCCTCGACGGGATCGCGGTCGGCAGGCTCAACGCGACGGGACAGCTGCCGCTGCCGGATCCCGACCTGGTGCCGGTCGCGGCGGGCCCGAGCATCGGCGACCGGCTCACCGAACTGCTGATCAGGCTGATGGTCGACATGGGGACACCGGACGGCGTCGGGTACGTGTGGGTGAGCGAACGCGAGCCAGGGCAGGCCGTCGTGGA
The DNA here is from genome assembly GCA_030146905.1 of Lentzea sp. The sequence continues at coordinate 13,914 of JASLAV010000658.1, forward strand.
GGCGATGGTCCCCTCCGCGGGCCTCGTGCGCGAGCTCGTCGAGACGTGGGCCCACGGGCCCGGTCAGCTGGACCGGCCGGACGAGTTCGCGGACGACCTCGCGGTGGCGATCGCGCACAGGGTCCGGCTGCCGGCCCCCGCTCACGTGGCGGCGCTGCCGGTGCTGTCCCGCAGGGCCGTCGTGCTCGCCGCGATGGGCATCGTGCGGCAGATGGGGCTCCTCGCGCCGTCGGCGTGGATCAAGGGGCCGGAGTTCGCGGCGATGATCGACGAGATCGAGGCGCTGCTCGGCGTGTTCGACGCCGCGGACCCCGTCGTGCCGGAGATCCGCCTGCGGCTCGCCGTGCAACGAGCGGGTGTCGAGCGGCACGGCGGTCAGGTGAGCGCGGCGTCGGTGAGCGCGGTGCTGGCCGCCACCGACGACTGCCTCACGTCCGGCGCCCTCGACCGCGGAGCCTTGGCGGACGTGTTGTCCGTGGCGTGCATAGAGCTCAACATGGCGCGAACGGCCACAGAGGACAGTGACACGCTGACCGACGCGCTGCGCCGTTGCTGGACGGCGTTCGCCGACGCCGTGGAGGTCGACCTCTTCGCGCCGGACGCCGACCTGAGCGGGCTCAGCTTCCAGCTGCACAACCTCGCGGCGTTCCTGGGCGGCAACAGGACCAGTGAGTCCGACCTGCGCAAAGCCCTGCACCTGTTCGAGAAGTCGGTCATCCCCGGACGCGCGAGGCTGTTCAACCGCGACCGCGACATCAGGCCGCTCGCCCGCAGCTGGTACCTCGCCGCGGACGCCGCCGCCGCGCTGTCGGAGCTGCTGCGCGCACGCGGCGAGGACGCCGAGGCCACGAGGTGGGTCGAGCGGGCGTTCGGCTGGGTGGGCGAAGTGCTCGCGGACAAGCTGTTCGCACCGGGCAAGCTGCACCCGAGGCTCGACGACTGCCTGTTCGCGCTGCGGGCCACCCCGGTGCTCCTGCTGGCGGTGGAACACGGCGTCGCCGACGACCGGAACGCGGTGCTGGACCGCGCCGACGAGCTCGTCCGCCTCGTCGAGCGCTGGCTGAAGGAGAACGCCGGCGCCGAGGTGGAACGGTCGCGCTACCACGGCACCGTCGAGTCCCTGCGAGCCCGGCTCACCGCGCTTTCCGCGGACGGCTGACCCGCCAGCGCCCTCCCGGCCGCCATGTTCAGGTGGAGGTGATGGGCGATGTTCGGTGGCGGCAACGGCGAGGACAGCAAGAAGTGAGGACCGACGGAATCGAGCGGTCGAGCGGATGCGGGAAGACGATTCGTCTTTCCGCATCCGCCCTTTGACCGGGCAGGCCGGGGAGTGCATTTCCCGAGCTCTTCGCGTCATGTCTGACACATACGGAAATTCCCCCGATTCCGTTACGTGACGAATATGCTGATCGACGTGGAAAGCCGCGCGTGGGGTGCGCGAATAGGGTTTTGTGATGGCCCTTTGTTATTGGAACGTGGCCGGACCCGCTCTCGTGCTGTTGTCGCGGGAGTTGTTCGGCGGCGGTGGGCGCGCCTGCTGAATAGGCGTTCTCCCACCGGAGTGGTGAGTGGTGCGGATAAGGTTGGGAAGTGCGCATCCTCTTCTCGTGCCGCCCCTCCTACGGCCACCTGTTCCCGCTGGTTCCGCTCGCCGGAGCGGCCAGGCAGGCGGGCCACGAGGTCGTCTTCGCCACCGGCGAGAGCTTCCTCGGCCACGTTCGCGACCTCGGCTTCGAGGCTCACGCTGCGGGCATCTCGATCGGGGAGGCCGAGACCGAGGCCCGCAGGCTGCACGGTGACGCCGACGTGGTCACGTTGCTGATCACGATGTTCGCCGACCTGGTGCCGCGCGCGACGCTCGCCGACCTGTCCGGCTTGCTGCCGCGGATCAAGCCGGACCTCGTGGTCTACGAGCAGAGCGACACCGGTGCCGCCAAGGCCGCGCGGGACGCCGGGATCCCGTTCGTGTCCCACGTGATCGGGCGGTCGATGCCGCCCGCGATCATGGCGATGGCCGCGGAGCGCATGGCGTGGCTGTGGGACGGGGAGGCGCCGGCCGACCTGATGCTGGGTGACGCCGTCATCGACATCTGGCCGGACGCGGTGCGGGATCCGGAGGTCGTCAAGCTGCCGACGGTCATCCGGCAGCGGCCGGTGGCGTTCGACCTCGACGTGCCGATGCCCGACCTGGATTCGGGGAAACCGTTGGTGTACCTGACTCTCGGCACGGTCGTGTTCGGCGCGACCGAGGTGCTGAGGGCCGCGGTCGACGGTCTTGCCCGGCTGCCGGTCGACGTGCTCGTCGCGGTCGGTCCCGGCGACCCGGCGTTGCTGGGGGAGGTGCCGGGGAACGTGACCGTCGCGGGGTTCGTGCCGCAGGCTGAGGTGCTGCGGAAGGCCTCGCTCGTCGTGCACCACGGTGGAACCGGCACCACGCTCGGCACGCTGGCGGCGGGCCTGCCGCAGCTGGTGCTGCCGCAGGGCGCCGACCAGTTCGTCAACGCCGACGTGCTCGTGGAGACGGGTGCCGGTGCGAAGCTCGTCGGGCCGGACGTCACCGCGGACGCGGTGCACGGCGCCGCCCGTGGTCTGCTGGACGACTCCGGTGCGCGGGAGGTCGCGGTGGGGGTGGCGGCCGAGATCGCGGGCATGCCGGACCCGGCCGCCGTCGTTCAGCGGCTCACCTCACTGGTGCGGGGGGCCTGACGCTCGCCCGCGCCTCCAGGTGGTCGGGCAGGGAGGCGCGGTAGATCGGCATGGCCGCGGCGGTGGTGACGATGGCGACCGCGACGAGGATCGCGAACATCTCCGGCGTCACCAGGTCGTAGGCCAGGCCGATGTTGATGAAGATCAGGATCATCAGGCCCCTGGCGTTCATCAGGCCGCCCACGGCTGAGGCGTAGCGCCACGAGTAGCCCTGCGCCCTCACCACCAGGCCGCAGCCGACGTACTTGCCGACGAACGCGACGAGCATGATCGCGGCGAGCTGGAACCACAGCGCGCCGCCGGAGCCGAACCCGTCCACGCGCGTGTTGAGGCCGCTGAACGCGAAGAACACCGGCAGCAGCAGGATCGAGTTCAGGTCGCTGAGCTTGGTCTCGAGCTCCTGGCGCACGACGGCGGACTTCGGCATCGCGAGGCCGGTGATGAAGCCGCCGAACACCGAGAACACGCCGATGTAGTCGGTGAACCAGCCTGCCAGCAGGACGATGAACAGGACCACGGCCACCATGTCGCGGCTGAGCTTGCCGTCGCGCTCCGCCCGCTCGCCGAGCTTGGCCAGCCACTTGCGGCCGAGGGTCAGCATGAGGACCGCGAAGATCGCCGCGCCGAGGATCGTCCGCAGGGCGCCGGCGGGGCTGCCGGACGCGCCGACCGCGATGATCAGCGCGAGGAACGCCCACGCCACCGCGTCGTCGATCGCCGCGGCGACCAGGGTGAGGCCGCCGATCGGGGTGTTCGCGATGCCGCGTTCCTGCAGGATGCGCGCGAGCATCGGGAACGCGGTGATCGACAGGGCGCCGCCGACGAACAGCATGAACACCCACAGGCTCGTGCCCTCGGGGCTGAGCGAGTCGTAGAACACCATCGCCGCGCCCGCGCCGAGCAGGAACGTCGGCACGATGCCGGACACGGCGAGCACGGACGCCTTGCGCGCGTTGGAACCCGCGGTCAGGCTGTGGTCCAAAGAGGAGCCGACGAGGAACATGTAGAACGTCAGCCCGATCGTGCTCAGCACGTAGAGCGTGTTCTTCACGTCGGCGGGGAAGAGCTGGGCCTGTACGCCGGGCGCGACGGCTCCGAGCAGCGCGGGCCCGAGCAGGACGCCGGCGACCATCTCGCCGACCACCCTGGGTTGCTTGACCAGCATGGCGAGGCGTCCGCACAGCGTGGTCGCCGCGAGCACGACCGCGAGCGCGGCGAAGACCTGCAGCGCGAAGTGGATCTGGTTCACGGGTGATCTCCTGGGACTAGTGCCGGACCGGGCAACCCTGCGTGTCGTGCGTGTCGAAGTAGTTCCCCGCCAGCCGGAGGTGGTGGGCGTGCAGCACCATCGCGGTGCCGAGCACGAGCTGGACGACGCTGCGCCAGACGGCCTCCCAGCGGTCGCGCACGCGCAGGTACGCCAGCAGGGACCGCGGCGTGGAACCGTCGCGGACCAGCAGGCACGGGCCCCTGCTCGGCAACGAACGGGTGTGCGCCACCGAGGAGTGCAGCGTCACGCGGCGCAGCACCTCCCGTGCCGCCGCCCGCATCGCGAGTGGCGACAGCCGCCACGCGGGGCACGGCCGGTTCGCCGCGACGCCGAACGGGATGTGGTGCGCGCTGCGGGCCGCGGTGTGCTGCCAGCGGCCGGGGTCGAACTCCTCCGGCCGTTCGTAGCCGGTGGCGTGGTAGTCGGGGTAGTTGAAGCACAGCACCGAACCCGCGGGGAACGTCGTGTCGTCGTCCAGCGTGATGTCCGCCGTGGTGATGCGGTGCGCGATGCCGAACAACGGGTAGAGGCGGAAGGTCTCGTCCAGCACGTGGGCGAAGTACCTGTCGTCGGAGGGGGCCTCCGCCAGGCGTGCGGCGACCGCGGGGTGCTGGGCCAGTGCGAGCAGCAGGTGCGCCATGGCCTCGGACATCTGCACGACGGCGGTGTTGAAGTACGTGCCCTGCAGGTAGTGCACCTGCTCGGTGGGGGACAACGTCTCGGGCAACGGGTGCCGGACGTCCCCGAGCCGCCGCTCCAGGTACCGCGTCAGCCGCGCGCGTCGCGCGGGATGGCGCAGACCGGTGCACTTCAACGCGGACACGACGTCGTTGGCGTGCCCGACGATGAGGTCGCGTGCCGTGCGCGGGCACGGTTCGCCGAACACCAGCTCGTAGAAGTACTCGGCCCAGATCGGCATCATCAGGTCGCGCAGCCGGACGTGGGTGACCGGCCCGTCCAGCACCTCGTCCAGGACCTTCGCGGTGCACCTCGTCGCCGTGGCCGACAGCGCGTCCGCGGGTCCCGCGAGGAACGTGCGCGTCACGCGGGACACGTCGTCGTAGCGGGGCCCGGCCTCCAGGTGTTCCTGGTGCACCTCGGGTCCGGGGGCGAGCCAGTACCAGAACAGGTCCGACAGACCGGCGCCCCGGCTGCGGCCGTCGGCTGCGGGATGGCTGTAGAGTTCCTGGAACCGGTCGGGGCCGACCTGCTCGTTCGGGAACGTGATCGCGTTGTCGCCGTTGACCTTCTCGAACACCTTGACGCGCAACGCGACCACCCGCGCGGGCAACCGGCTCAGCACCCGCCCACCCCCGGTCGCCGCACGACCATGTCTCGGGTGAGCTGCCCGCCGCACAACGTGAGGACGTGCAGGAACTCGTCGCGCAGCACGTCGAGCACCCGCCGCACGCCCGCCTCGCCGTCCGCCGCCAGCCCCCACAGCACCGGCCTGCCGACGCCGACCGCCGTCGCCCCGAGAGCCAGCGCCAGCGCGATGTCACCTCCACTTCGGACACCGCCGTCGAGCACGACGGGCACCCGTCCGGCAACCGCGTCCACCACGGCGGGCAAGGCGTCGACGGAGGCCGGCACCACGTCGAGCTGACGGCCGCCGTGGTTGGACACGACGATCCCCGCCACCTCGTGCCCGACCGCGACCACCGCGTCCGCCGGGTGCAGGACTCCCTTGACCCACAACGGAAGCGAGGTCATCTGACGGATCCGGTCGAGGTGCTCCCACGACACGGCGGCCGACATCTCGATGGAACGCGGCCCGGGAACGCCCGCCAGGTCCCGCATGTTCTCCGCGGCGAGACCGGCGGGCAGGTCGTGGAACCCGTGCGCGATGTCGCGCCGGTGCCTGCCGAACACGGGGGAGTCGACCGTCACGACCAACGCCGCGCAGCCCGCCCGTTCCGCCCGCCGCACCAGCGCTTCCGTGACGCCCATGTCGGGCTGCACGTAGAGCTGGAACCACACGGGACCGTCGGCGGCCGCCACGACGTCGGCGATCGGCACCGTCGACGCCATGCTCGACACCAGGACGCTCCCGCCCGCCGCACGGGCGGACGCGAGCTCACCGTCGGGATGAGCGAGCTTGTGGAACGCCGTCGGCGAGAGGACCACCGGCAGGTCGGTCCTGATCTCCCCGCCCCGCAGCACCCGCGGCAGCAGGGCGAGGCGCCGGAACGCGGCCTCGTTCTCCGCGAGCACGACCTCGTTCCCGACCCCGCCCGCGAAGAAGTCGTAGTGGACGGGGTCGAGCACCGCACGTGCCTTGTCGTGCAGCTCCGCGAGCACCGGGTTCACCAGCGGCTGCCCAGGAACGCGCGCAGCGGGGCCATGTGGACCTGCTCGCTGTCCCACTCGTTCTCGAGGTTCTCGGTGATGTGGTGCTCGCCGAGCAGGTCGCCCGCGCGGAAGTGCCGGACGACCGGGTGCAGGTAGCGGCCGTCCAGCCCGCTGGTGTCCTCCTGGGAGGTGCGGCCCGCGGTGATGTCGAACGGGTTGACCTTGTCGTGGTCCGCGCCGTACTCCAGCGTCACCGTGAGGTACGACTCGACGTCGCCGAAGTCGCCGCGTGCCACGGCCTCGTGCAGGTGCGCGACCGGCACTTCCTCCACGTACCGCAGGGATCCGTCCGGTGCGACGAGCACCGCGTCGGACATGAACGCGAACAGCTGCCACAGCGCGGAAGTGCGGTTGACCCGCTCGATGACCGCGTCGGTGAGGCCTTCGGCGGTGACGTCCCTGCTGGGCCAGTCCACGCCGTGGTAGCGCTGCTCGACGATGCGGTGCAACGCGCGGACCCCGTACCGGAAGCCGTGGATGAACCCGCTCGTCGACTTCTTGAAGTCCCTGACCTGGGTGATCGTGCCGGCGAAGAACAGGTCCGGCACGTTCACCGACTCCCACTCCGAGGTCTGGTCGGGGAAGCGGGACTTGATCGTGAGCCGCGGACGGCACTCGGGTGCGAAGATCGAGGCGTCGAACCGGAACCCGGTCGCGAGGATCACCCGGTCGTAGCGGATCTCCTTGACGACCTCGTTGACCCGCTGGAAGCTGACCTTCACCAGGTAGTCGTCGCCGTCACGGCGGATGCCCGCGATGTGCCCGTCCAGCAGCGCGTTCTGCGACTTGAGCTGGTAGGTGTCGAGGAAGTTGTTGTTGACGGCCCGCAGGTGGCCGACGAAGTGCGTCTGCCAGGCCAGTTTCAACGAGCCGGGGCCCGCGACGTGGATGACCGACGCGGTCTCGACGAGCGCGTCGGCGGTCTCGAACGCCGAGTTGCCGCGCCCGATGATCAGCACCTTCTTGCCGGCGAAGTCCTGCGGGTCCACCGACACGTCGTAGTAGTGCTCGGCGTGTTCGACACCCTCGATCTCGGGCACGTACGGCTGTGAGACGCCGGTCGCGACGATGAGCCGCTTCGCCCGGTAGGTGGTGCCGTGCTGGTCTCGCACCAGGAAGTCGTCCGGCCTGGACACCGACACGACCTTGGTGTCGTAGCGGATGGGCAGGTCGTTCTTGACGGCGAAGTCCCCGAGGTAGCGGACCATGTCGTCGGCGTTGGGGAAGTAGCGCGGGGTGTAGCCGGTGAACAGCAGGTCGGGATCGTCGCTGAGCAACGAGTTCCAGTCGACGCGCAGGTTGAGCTCGGGGTCGTCCCAGCCCGTGTAGATCTTGTTGATGGAGATCAGCTGGCGGTGCCGGGGGAAGCGGGTGAAGAACGTCCCCGCCGCCGCGCCGGCCTCCAGCACGAGGTGGTCGCGCCCCGCCCGTTCTAGCAGGTAGGACACCTGCAGCCCCGCGGGACCGGCGCCGATCACGAGACACTCGGTCGAAACCTCGCTGGACACGACTTTCTCCTCACGCAGTGCTGGACGACTTGGCGAGCTGGCGCTTGTCGGGCTTGCCGCTGGGTGCGACAGGGGGTTCGGTGATGGCGGTGACGCGCACGGGAGCGCAGCCGGCGCCCAGCCGTGCGGTCACGAGTTCGCGCAGCTCGTCGAGCCCGGGAACGCGGTCTCCCCTGGGCACGACGAACGCGTGGACGGCCTCGCCGGTCTCGTCGTCGGGGACCGCGACGACGTAGGCCTCCGCGACGTCGGGGTGCTCGGCGATGACGTGCTCGATCGGGCCGACGTGGTGCAGGTTCGCGTTGACGATCACGACGTCCCTGGCGCGGCCGGTCAGGCGCAGGTGGCCGTCGTCGCCGATCCGGCCGAGGTCGCGCGTGCGGATCCAGCCGTCCACGAACACCTCGGCGGACTCCACCGGGTCGCCCCAGTAGGCGCTCGCCTGGGAGGGGGTGCGGACGAACAGCTCGCCGTCGCGGATCTCCACGTCCACCGGCGGTGTGCCGACCGTGCCGGGAGGGTCGGACGGCGTGGCCATCGAGATCATGCCGGCCTCGGTCTGGCCGTAACCGTGGAACAGCACCGGTCCGAGGACGTCGAGCGCCTCGCGGTGGCGTTCCGCGGTCAGCGGCGAACCCGAGACCAGCAGCGCGCGCAACGTCGAGAGGTCGGCGGGGGAGTGCTTCTGGGCGGCGACGAGCTTCGCCAGGCCGGGCACGGTGATCACGCGTGCGGTGGCGCGCAGGCGGGTGATCGCGTCGGCCGGGTTCCCGGCGACGACGACGGTGCCTCCCGCGGTGAGGGTCAGCACCGCGTACTCGAACATCACCTGGCTCGACAGCGACCCGAACACGAGGTAGCGGCCGAGCCGTGGCGCCAGCTCCCGGATCGCGGGGGGCCAGGCGTCCGGCCGGGTGTCCCAGGCGTTCGACATCGACGCGTAGGTCTGCGCGCACGCCTTGGGCATGCCGGTGCTGCCGCTGGTGTGGATCAGCCTCGCGATCCCGGCGGGCCTGCCGGTGCACTCCAGGGGCGCGGCGGGCGCGGTGACGAGGTCGTCCGTGTCGCGGACCACCAGCTTGATGTCGAGGCCGAGCAGGTGCTCGACCTGCGCGTCCGTGAGTCCGGGACGGACACCCACGACCCGTGCGCCCACCGCGTGCGCCGCCAGGATCGCCGCGAACGCCTCCGGGTTCACGCCCAGCAGCAACGCGACCCCGTCGCCGGGTCCGAGACCCTTGGCGCGCAAGGCGTTCGCGATCCGTGCGACGAGGTCGAGCATCTCCTCGCCGGTCACCACGCGGGTGCCGTGCTCGAACACCGGCCGGTCCGCCGCGGCGGCGAGCACGTCGAGCACCGCGCGCGGGAACGGCTCGGCGTCACGCGCCGGCAAGGCATTCCTTCACGAACGCGACCAGCGGCTGCTGGTGCACCTCCGGCAGGTCCCAGTTGTTCTCCAGGTTCTCGGCCAGGTGGTGCGTCGCCACGAGCCCGCCGTGGCGGTAGTAGCGCGTCACCGGGTGCAGGTAGCTCGCGTCCGCCGCGTTGACCGCGTCGTTCTCGGCGACGCGGGGGACGGTGCTGTCGAACGGGTCCACGGTGTCGTGGTCCGGCCCGTACTCCAGCGTCGTCACGAACCGGTGCTCCGCCGGTCCCAGGCCGCCGTCGGCGACGTAGGCGACCGGCACCTCCTCCTCGTACCGCGCGATGTCCCCGTCGACCGTCACGACGTCGCCGATGACCGCGAACTGCTGCCACAGGCACGAGGAGACGTTCACCCTGGCGATCACGGCGTCGCCGATCGCCTCCGGCGACGGCTCCAGCTCGGTCATGGGCCACGGGGTGTCGTGGTTGCGGGCGTTGAGGACGCGGTGCAACGCGCGGGCGCCGTAGCGGAAGCCGTGGATGAAGCCGCTGGTCGACTTCTTGAAGTCGCGCGACTGCGTGATCGTGCCGGCGAAGTACAGGCCGGGGATGGTCGCCGACTCGAACGCGGACGTCAGTCGCGGGAACCGGTCCTCGATGACCAGCGCCGGTCGGCAGCTGTCGTCGAAGACGGAGGCGTCGAACCGGAAACCGGTGCACGCGATGATCCGGTCGTACTCCAGCTCGCGCAGCTTCCCGGCCGTGCGGGCGTAGCGGAACTGCACCCGGAACCCGCCGTCCGTCCTGGGCTCGATGCGTTCGACCGTGCCGTCCAGCACCGCGTTCTCGCTCTTGAGCTGGTAGGTGTCGAGGAAGTTGTTGTTCACCGCCCGCAGGTGCCCCACGTAGTGCGTCTGCCAGGCGAGCTTCACCGAGTGCGGCCCGGCGACGTGGATGACGGCGGCGTTCTCGACCAGCGCGTCGGCGGTCTCGAAACCGGAGTTGCCCTTGCCGATCACGAGCACCCGCTGGCCGGTGAACGACTCCGGGGCGGTGTCGAACGTGTCGTAGCGCTCGGCGTGCTCGATGCCGGGGATCGGCGGCACGTGGAGCTGGGACACGCCCGTGGCCATCACGAGGTTCCTCGCCTGCCAGGTCTGTCCACCGCGGTCGGTGACGACGAACCCGTCGTCGTCGCGGGAGATCCGCGTGACATCGATGTCGTAGTGGATCTTCAGACCGGCGGCGAAGTCCCGGATGTACCGGACGATGTCGTCGGCGTCCGGGAAGTACCGGGGGCTGTAGCGGGTGAACAACAGCTCCGGGTCGTCGGTCAGCAGCGAGTTCCAGTCCATCCGCATCCGCTGCTCGGGATCGGAGTACCCGGTGTGGACCTTGTTGATGGAGATGAGCTTGCGGTGCCTCGGGTACCGCGTGAAGAACGTGCCGGCACCGCTGCCGCGTTCGAGGACCGCGTAGTCACGACCGTCCCGGTCGAGCAGTGCGGCGAGCTGCAAACCGGCCGGTCCCGCGCCGATGATCAGGTAGTCGTACGCCATGGACGGGGAAGCTACCCACGTGATCTCAGAACTTTCTGAGATCACCTGCCTACCGTCCGTGCCGTGACGACGACCGCCTCAGAAACGTCCGTGGACCTGGGTTCGCCGCTGACCGTCCCGCAGCTCCTGCGCGCCTTGACACCACTGGAGGTGCTCGCCGGGCCGGGCGTGGGGGAGAGGCTCGCGCGGGGCCGGGCCTACCTGCGCACGGTGCTCGCCGACGACGAACGCCCCGTCTACGGCGCCAAGACCGGGTTCGGCGCGCTGGTGGGCTTCGCCGGCCGTTCCTCGGAAGCCGACCAGTGCGACAACACCCTGGCACACCTCGGCGCGGGCCAAGGCCCCGACCTCCCCCTCGACATCGCCAGAGCCTCGTTGCTGGTGCGCACGTGGTCGCTGGCTCAGGGCCTCTCCGGCGTGTCCCCGCACGTGGTGGAAGGGCTCGCGGCGATGTTCGCCACGACGTTCGTGCCGGCGATCCCGCGCTACGGCTCGGTCGGCGCCAGCGGCGACCTGATCCCGCTGGCCTACGCGGCCCAAGCGCTGCGCGGCCGCGGGCACGCCTACCTGGACGGCGTCCGGCTGCCCGCCTTCGAGGCGCTGACGTCCGCGGGGCTGTCACCGCTGGAGCTGGACGGCCGTGACGCGCTGGCCCTCGTCAACGGCACGTCCGTCACGACCGCCGCCACCGCGCTCGCCCTGTCGTCCGTGCGCGCCTCCCACCGCGCACTGGCCGACCTCACCTGTCTCCTGGTGGACGTCCTCGGCGCCGATCCCGGTTTCGTGGACGCACGCCTGATCTCCGCGTTCGGCCACACCGGCGCCGTGTCGGCGGGCGAGTGGATGCGCTCGATGCTGTCGGGCATCCAGCCCACCGGCGAGCGCGCGTTGCAGGAGCCCTACAGCATCCGCTGCTCACCGCAGCTGCTCGGCGCGGCGGAGGACGCCCTGCGCTACGTCGACGGCGTGGTCGCGGCGGACCTCGGGGGAGTGAGCGACAACCCGCTGTTCTTCCCCGGCGACGACCTGGTGGCGCACGGCGGCAACTTCTTCGGCCAGCCCTCGGCGTTCGCCGCCGACGTCCTGGCGATGGTCACGGCGTCCCTGGGCAACCTGGCGGAACGCCAGCTGGACCTCCTCGTCGACCCCGCCCGCAACACCGGCCTGCCCCCGATGCTCGCCGCGGGACCCGGTCAGCAGCACGGGCTGCAGGGCGTGCAGCTCGCGACCACGGCCTTCATCGCGGAGATCCGCCGCAACGTGCTGCCCGCGAGCACCCAGAGCCTGCCGACCAACCTGCACAACCAGGACGTGGTGCCGTTCGGCACCCAGGCGGCGTTGCGCTCCTACGACCTCGCCGTCCTGTTGCGACTGCTGTGCGGTTCCCTGGCGCTGGGCCTGCGGCAGGCCGTGCACGTGGGAGGAAGGCGTCCGACCGCGCCCCGCTGCGCGGCACTGCTGGACGCGCTGGCCACGGCGATCGAACCGGTGGACCCGGACCGGCCGCTGGACGAGGACGTGCGGGTGGCCGCCGAGGTGGTGGTCGGCGGCGGATGGTGAGGTGCCGGGCGGAGTGGGCGGACGCGATCGTCCTGCCGCTCCGCGTCCAGCCTCACGGATGAGCGGACGTGGCGGCCGACGGCGAGCGATGAGGTGGCTGGGAGCCCGGGGACGTCCGTCCTGCGGCTGGTCGCACTCGTTGTCCGCCCTGCCGCTCGGCGTCCACCCTCATGGACAGGCGGACGTGGTGGCCGACGGCGGGTGAGGTGCCGAGCGGACGCCGAGTGTCGTGCTGCCGAACCCGCTGCCCGGCGCCCTCACGGACAGGCGGACGTGACCCGTTGCCCGGCCACCGCCGCGTCACGCGCGGCCATCGGCACCCGCAGCGTGAACCGGGCCCCGCGCCCGGGATGCCCGGCCGCCTCCACCGTCCCGCCGTGCCCGACGACGATCTCCCGCACCAGCGAGAGCCCCAGCCCGAACCGCCCCTCACCGGCCCCGCGGTGGAACCGCTCGAACAACCGCGACGCCTCGCCCGGCTCGAACCCCTCACCGGTGTCGGCCACCACCAGCTCCACGTGCCCGTCGGCCGCGCCGACCCCCACCGAGATCCGCCCGCCCTGCGGCGTGTGGCGCACGGCGTTGGCCAGCAGTTCGTCCACCGCCCGCCGCAGCGCGGTCTCGACGCCGTTGACCACCAGCGGGTGGCCGGGGTGGTCGAGGGTCAGCACGACCTCCCGTTCCGCGGCGCGTTCGGTCTCGCCGACCACGGCGGCCTCCGCGATGTCGGCCAGGTCCACCGGCTTCCCGGCGAAGGCGTCCCGGTCCAGCTGGGAGGACCGCAGCAGGTCGTCCACCACGTCCGCGAGCCCCCGGATCGACCTGGCCAGTGCGTCGAGGTTGTCCCGTTGCGCGTCGGGAACGGCCGCCGCCAGCAGCTGGGCGCGCAGGTGTGCCCGCGCGATCGGCGTTCGCAGCTCGTGGCTCGCGTCCGTCACGAACCGCCGTTGCCGGGCGAGCGCCTCCGCCAGCGGGCCGACCGCGCGGCGGCTCACGCCCAGGCCGATCAGCGCCGCCACGAGCAGGCCCGCCATCTGGGCGATCGCCAGCGCCAGGAGCAGGTGCCTGCGGTCGGCGAGCAGGTAGCGCATGTCGAACACCGCCTGCACGGTGGTGCCGTCCGCGCCCGGCGCCGTCAGCACCTCGTACTCCGTGTCGTTCGCGGAGACCTGCCGCGAGACGGACCTGCCGGACGACCGCACCTCGTCGAGGTCGCCGTGCAGCGGGAAGCCCGGTGGCACGGCGAGCACGCCCTGGTCGAGCACACCGTCCTCCAGCACGAACACCCACGCGCACCGCGGGGCGACGTCCGGGACGCCGTACATGGCGTTGTACCGCAGTTCGCGTGTCACCTGCGTCTGCTGGGCGTGCGCCATGACCACGTACGCGATCCCGCCGACGAAGGCGATCATCAGCGTGATCGCGACGCCCACGAGCACGCTCACCCGCAGCCGCGCGCGCCGCACCTCGACGTCCGCCCACGTCTTCACAGGGCCCCCAACCGATAGCCGATTCCCTGCACCGTGAGCACGACCGACCGTCCGACCTTGGAGCGCAGGTAGTGCACGTAGGTGTCCACGATGGACTGCGACGGGGCGTCCTGGAACACCGTGCGCCGCAGCGCCGCCCGCGTGTGCACCGTGTCCGGGTGGGTGGCGAGCACCCGCAGCAGCGCGAACTCCCGCGCGGTCAGCGGCACCTTCTCGCCATCGGGCAGCACCACCTGGTGTTGCTCCAGCTCCAACTGGCCGGCACCGATGCGCAGCACCGCGGCCAGTTCCGCCGCGCGCCGGCACAACGCGCGCAGCCGCGCCGTCAGCTCGCCCAGGTCGAACGGTTTGGTCAGGTAGTCGTCGGCGCCCGCGTCGAGGCCGTCGATCCTGTCGTGCACCGAACTCATCGCGGTGAGCACGAGGGCCTGGGTCCGCAACGACCGGGATCTCAGCCGCGACAGCAGGTCCAGACCGTCGATCACGGGCAGACCGCGGTCGATCACCACCACGTCGTACGGCTGGGTGAGCGCGAGGTGCAGTCCGCGTTGCCCGTCGAATGCGACGTCCACGACATATCCCTCACCGCGCAACACGGCGGAAAGCAACTCCACCAGCTCCCGGTCGTCATCGACGAGCAGCAACCGGAAGGGGTGGACCGACCGGAACTTCGAGGTGCCCCGCACGGCACCCACAATCCCACGTGATCACCAAGTCGTGCCAGGTCACCAGGGCAGTGCAACAGCCAATGGACAGGATCCGTCCACAGTTCACAAATTGGGTCCGCACGCTACTTACCGCAGGTTTTCCGCAGTTCCACCGCCATTGGGAACACGGAAATGCAGCATTCGGCGGAAAGCTCGGCGCCACCGGGAACCGAAACGCGGTAAAAGACCGGTAATTCAACGATAAACAGGTGAACACGCGCCCGGCGCGACCTGCGGCCGGTCACCGGGTGTGAACGGCTCACCAGGCCGGGGCGACCGCCGACGTCGTGCGCTGACCGCCCACCCAGCCCGCGGTCGCGACGGCACGCAGGCCGTCGTCGCCTTCGACGAGCTGCCCGTGCGGGCCGAGGACGTCCGACTTGCCGTCGTGCCACCGCACCGGCAGGCGGCCGTGGCGTTCGAGCAGACCGGCGAACCTGGTGGTGAGCTTGGCACTGCCGATGTGCACCCACCGGCCGGGGAAGACGTCGAGCAGCTCGATCGTTGCCGGGCTGATCTCCGGCACGACCATGACACCGTGGTCGCGGCCGTACTCGACGAGATCGCGCAGCGCGTCGGGATCGCCGTCGGGGAACACGTGCAGCACGTTGAGCTTGTAGGCGGCGATCCTGTCGATCGCCCCGCGCATCTCGGCCGGTGGCAGCAGCGCGCTCGACACACCGCGCCACGCGAACGCGGGGGAGTCGCGCACGTCGGCCGCGCGGACCACGCCGTCACGGGTCATCAGCTGCCGGAACGACTGCACGCCGTGCCGCAGCCCCGCCTGGGTGCCCGCCCGCAGCATCACCGCGTCGTTGCTGACCAGCAATGCGTAGCCCTCCGGACCGAGGCCGCGCATCGCAGGGTCGTGCGACACCATCAGCATGCCGTCCGGCGACTCGGCGAGCAGGTAGCCGGTCTGCCGGAAGACGTGCTCGCGCAGCATCGCCGCCGCGGTGCGCGCCTGCCCGGTCACCCGTACGGTCACGTCTTCTGTCAGCACGAACGAGCCCGTGCGACGGGGCGCGCTCGCAGGCATGGGAACGATCACCGGTTTCCTCTCCAGCGGTCCAACGCCGGGAGTGTCAGCGTAGTTCCGGCATCCGGACGCTGAACGTGGTTCCGGTCCCTGTAGCGCTGGTCACACCGATGGTCCCGCCGTGCGCCTCGACGAGCTTGCGCGCGATCGCGAGACCCAGCCCGCTGCCCCCGGTGCTGCGGGAACGCGACTTGTCCGCCCGCCAGAACCTGTCGAACACGTGCGGCAG
>JASLAV010000676.1 GCA_030146905.1 Lentzea sp.
GTCCACGACGGGCAGACCGACGTTCCCGCAGGCGACGGCGTCCGCACCGGCGGCGTGCAGGATCGACTCCAGCATGCCGACCGTCGTGGTCTTGCCGTTCGTCCCCGTCACCGCGAGCCACACCGGCGGGTCGGCCAGCTCTGACGCCATCCGCCAGGCCAGCTCGACCTCGCCGATCACCTCGATGCCCGCCGACGACGCGGCCGCGAGCAGCGGGCTCGACGGCTGCCAGCCGGGACTCGTGACCACCAGGGACGTGCCCGCGGGCGGCTCGGTCAGCCCCGGCACCAGCTCGACGCCTTCGAGCAGCGTCTCCAGCGCCGCCAGCCGGTCCGGCGACGAGTCCGTCACCACGACCTCGGCGCCCGCCGCGAGCAACGCCTCCGCTGCGGACCGGCCGGTCACCCCAGCACCGGCTACGAGCACCTTGGTTCCGGCCAGCTTCGTCATAGTCCTAGAACCCGCCTGTCAGCCACTCGCTGTAGAAGACGCCGAGCCCGAACATGCAGCAGATGCCCGCCATCAACCAGAACCGGATGATGACAGTGGTTTCCGCCCAGCCCGCGAGCTCGAAGTGGTGGTGGAACGGTGCCATGCGGAACAGGCGCCGTCGTGAGGTGCGGAAGACCGCGACCTGCAGCGCCACCGACAGGGCCTCGACCACGAAGAGACCGCCGATGACGATCATCAGCAGCTCGGTGCGGGTCGCGATCGCGAGACCGGCGACGAGGCCGCCGAGCGCGAGGGACCCGGTGTCACCCATGAAGATCTTGGCGGGAGCCGCGTTCCACCAGAGGAAGCCGATGCAGCCCGCCATCGCGGCCGCGGCGATCACCGCGAGGTCCAGCGGGTCGCGCACGTCGTAGCAGCCGGCAACGGCGTAGCTGGAGCAGTTCCAGCGCCACTGCCAGAACGAGATCACCACGTACGTGCCGAACACCATCGCGGACGAGCCGCCGGCGAGACCGTCGAGACCGTCGGTCAGGTTCACGGCGTTCGACCACGCGGCGACCATGCCGTAGCAGAAGACGACGAACCCGACGACGCCGAACGAGACCACGCTGATGTCGCGGATGAACGACAGGTTGACCGACGCGGGCGTCAGGCCGTCCTTGTTCGGGAACTGCAGCACCAGGATCGCGAACGTGATCGTCGCGATGAACTGGCCCACCAGCTTCGCCGTCTTGTTCAGGCCGAGGTTGCGGGCCTTGCGGATCTTGATGAAGTCGTCGAGGAAGCCGACGAGCCCCAGCGACGTCGTCAGCATCAGCACGAGCAGGCCCGACGCCGTCGGGGTCTGCCCGGACGCCGAGGCCGACATCGAGTTCACGAGGTGCGTGCCGAGGTAACCGGCCCACATCGCGACCAGGATGGCGAGACCACCCATGGTCGGCGTGCCGCGCTTGGTCTTGTGGTGCTGCGGACCGTCCTCGCGGATCTCCTGGCCGAAACCCTGGCGGGAGAAGATCTTGATCAGGTAGGGCGTCAGCAGGATCGACACTGCCAGTGCGATCGCTGCGGCGATCAGGATGCTCTTCACTTGGTTCCTGCCTCCAGCAGGGCCTCGGCGATGCGCCACAGGCGGTAGGCGTTGGATGCCTTGACCAGCACGACGTCACCGGGCCGGACTTCCCCCAGCAGCAACGCGATCGCCGCGTCCGCGTCCGGCACGAGGACGGATTCCTCTCCCCAAGATCCTTCCAGGTGCGCGCCCTGGTGCATCGCGCGGGCCGCGTCACCGACGACGACCAGCTTGCTGATGTCCAGGCGCACCACGAGACGTCCGATCTCGTCGTGCTCGCGCACCGCGTCGTCGCCCATCTCCGCCATCGGGCCGAGCACGGCCCAGCTGCGGCGGGCGGGCGTGGTGGACCGCGCGATCGTCGCGAGCGCCTTCAGCGCCGCCCGCACCGAGTCGGGGTTCGCGTTGTACGCGTCGTCGATGACGGTCACGCCGTCCGCCCGGTCGGTGATGACCATGCGGTGCGCGGAAACCCTCCGCGCGCTGCCGAGCCGCTCGGCGACCTCGGCGGGCGTGGCGCCCAGCTCGAGGGCGATGGCGGCGGCGACCAGCGCGTTGCTCACGTGGTGCGAGCCGTTCAGCGCGAGCTCGACCCGTGCGTCGCCCTGCGGGGTCTTGAGCGTGAAGCTCGCGCGGGCCTGCTCGTCGAGCTCGATGTCCTCGGCGCGGACGTCGGCCCTCTGGTGCTCGCCGACGAGGACGACCTTGGCCTTCGTGCGGCTCGCCATGCCCGCGACCAGCGGGTCGTCGGCGTTGAGGATGGCGACACCGCCGTCGGCGGCGCTGGGCAGCGACTCGACCAGCTCGCCCTTGGCCAGCGCGATGCCCTCGCGGGAACCGAACTCGCCGAGGTGCGCGGTGCCGACGTTGAGCACGGCGCCGAAGCGCGGCGGTGCGATCTCGCAGAGGTTCGCGATGTGGCCGACGCCGCGCGCGGACAGCTCCAGCACCAGGAACCGGGTGTCCTCGGTGGAACGCAGCGCGGTCCACGGGTGGCCGAGCTCGTTGTTGAACGACTCCGGCGGCGCGACGACCTCGCCGACGGGCCGCAGCACCTGGGCGATCAGGTCCTTCGTCGACGTCTTCCCGGCGGAGCCGGTGATGCCGACGACCGTCAGTTCGCCGAGCTGGTCGGTGACGTGGCGGGCGAGCTTGGCCAGCGCTTCGAGCACCGCGGCGCCCTCGCCGGTCTTGTCGCCCGCGAGCACGTAGGCACCCGCGTGCCTGGCCGGCACCGGCGGCGCGATCACCGCGGGGGCGTCGACCTCGCGACCGGCCAGCACACCGGCCGCGCCGGCGGCGACGGCCTGGGCCGCGAAGTCGTGGCCGTCCACGCGCTCACCCGGCAACGCCAGGAAGAGCCCGCCCTCGGTGATCTTGCGGGTGTCGAACTCGATGGTGCCCGTGACTGCCGCGGAACCATCGGTTGCGTGCAGCCGTCCGCCGACGATCTCGGCGATCTCGGCGAGCGTGAGTGCGATCAACGGTGAGCCTCCCTGATCGCGGCGGTCAGCGTCTCGACGTCCGAGAACGGGTGGACCACGCCGGCGATCTCCTGTCCCGTCTCGTGTCCCTTGCCCGCCACCACGACGACATCTCCCGGACGTGCGAGCTCGACGGCCTTGCCGATCGCGAGCCTCCGGTCGCCGATCTCCAGCACCTCGCCCCGGTTCCGGGCGGCGAGGGCCCCTTCGAGCATGGCGGCCCGAATCGAAGACGCGTCCTCCGTCCTCGGGTTGTCATCGGTGATGATCAACACGTCGGCCCGCTGCGCGGCGGCCTCGCCCATCAGCGGCCGCTTGGCGCGGTCCCGGTCGCCACCGCAGCCCAGCACGACGATCACGCGACCGTCGGTCTTGGCGCGGACGGCGTCCAGCGCGAGCGCGACGGCGGCCGGCTTGTGGGAGTAGTCGACGACTGCGGTGAAGTCCTGGCCCTCGTCGACGCGCTGCATGCGGCCGGGCACCTGGACGGTCCTCAGCCCCTCCGCGATGGCGGCGTCCGGAACTCCCTCGGAGCGCAGGCAGGCGATGGCCAGCAACGCGTTGGCGACGTTGAAGCTGCCGGCGAGCGGCAGGTGGACCTCGATGTCGCCGTCCGGGCCGTGCGCGGTGAACGTCTGCTCACCGGTCGGGCTCACCTCGACCGCGCCGGCGGTCCAGTCGGCGGGCCCGGTGGTGGCGACGGTGATCGTGGAGTCCTTGACCAGCCTGGGACCCCACTCGCCGTCGACGCAGACGACCTCCTTGCGCGCGCGGCCGTCGAACAGCTGCGCCTTGACCTGGAAGTACTCCTCCATGTCAGCGTGGAAGTCGAGGTGGTCCTGGCTGAGGTTCGTGAACGCGCCGATCTCGAACTCGGTGGCGGCGACGCGGCCCATGTGCAGCGCGTGGCTCGACACCTCCATCGCCACGTCGGTGACGCCGCGTTCGGCCATCACCGCGAACAACGCCTGCAGGTCCGGCGCCTCCGGCGTGGTGTGGGAGCTGCCGAGCTGCTCGTCGCCGATGCGCGTGCCGACCGTGCCGATCAGACCCGTGTTCCTCCCGGCGGCGCGCAGGACGGACTCGATCATGTACGTGGTGGTGGTCTTGCCGGACGTGCCGGTGACACCCCACAGCTTGACCTTGGCCGACGGGCGGCCGTAGACGTGCGCGGCGATCAGGCCGACGACCTCGCGCGGGCGCGGGTGGACCAGCACGGGCACGTCCTTGAGCGCCTCCCGTGCGGCTCCGGCCTCGTCGGTGAGCACGGCGACGGCACCGTTGGCCAACGCCGTCTCGGCGAAGTCGGCACCGTGCGCACGCGCACCGGGCAGCGCGGCGTAGAGGTCGCCGGGGACCACGTGCTGTGCACGCAGAGTCACCCCCGTCACCTGGACGTCGGCATGTGCTGGCCTGGTCAGGTGCACGTCGGCGACCGCGGCGAGAGCAGCCGCGGAAGCAGGGCGAATGGCATTGGGGCGGGGCGGGGCGGTCGCGACCTTGCCCTCGAGCTTGGCAGGCACGGGCAAGAGGCTACCGGCGCACGCACAGTGGCCGGGCGGCGCGTTGGCGTTCGGGTGATGATCAGCAGTGATGGGCTGTTCGAGTGGGTGCGCGCACTGCTCTTTCCCAGCGAGCCCGTCCGGCCGCACAAGTTCCTGCCCGGTTGGTGACTTCCGGCACTGTGACCGCGGGAGCACGCGCGGTGAGCTAGAGGGCGGCAGGAGGCGGTAATGAGGACAACCACGACGGTGGAACCCAGGAGGTTCTCCTTCTGGGCCCCTGATTTCAGTCGTTCCGTGACGGTCGGAGTCGACACTTCCGAATCCGCGTACCACGCGTTCGAATGGGCGGCGCGTCACGCGTGGTCGCTGCGGACGGACCTCCAGGTGTTCCTGGCGGACCCCGGCGACACCACGGTCCAGCGGGTCCTGGAACGACTGCCGATGCTCACGGCCCACTTCCGCCCGAGCGGCGACGACCCGGTCGCCGCACTGGTGAGGGCGTCGGACTCCAGCGCGACCTTGGTCTTGGGGTGCAAGGGAGAACAGCACCGCGGCCTGGGTCTGGGGTCCCTCGTCCTCCCGGTGTTGCGCCGCGCGCGGTGCGGCGTCGTGGTGGTGCGCGGACGGCCCCAGGCGATCCGCGGCGAGTACGGCTGGGTCACCGCGGCCGTCGGCGGGTGCGAGGACGCGGTCGTGCTGCGGCGCGCGGTCGAGCTCTGCCGCACCCGCCGGACGTCCCTGCGCCTGCTGCACGTCCACCCGCCGGCGCAGCACGACGTGTCGGCGCCACGAGACGAGGCCGCGCTCCGCCGGGCCGTGCTGTTCCTGCGCACCACCGCTCCCGAGCTGACACCGGAAGTCGTCGTGGAGTCACGGCATCCGCACGAGGCACTGGCCTCGCTGGACTCCGATCTTGTCGTGGTGGGGCGCGGCGGCCAGCACGACGGCGTCGGGCTGATCACGCGCGCGGCGCTCTACCACGCGTCCTGCCCCGTGCTGGTGGCCAGGCCGGAGCCGATGCACGACGACCGGGTGACGCCGTAGCAAAGGGTCGTTCGGTCACGGACGAGGTCTCTAGCATGAGCTGATGCCGCCTGCCGCTGCCGCGACGACTCTCCGAGGCGCCTTGCTCGTCCTCGGCCGGGGGGAGGACGAGCGGCTCGACCGGGTGGACAGGAGGCTCGGCACCGTTCTGACCGGCACCGAGCCGTCCAGGTCGATGCACGGCGTCTTCGGCTGGGTCGATCCCGGCAGCACGGTGTGGGAGGACGTCCTGGCGATGCGGAACCGCGCCGTCGGCGACCTGGCCTCTGCGCCTCGCGGCCGCACCAGGATCGAACTCGTCTCCGCCGTGCACACCGCGACCGTCGCGCTGACGTTCTTCGGCCGCGTCGCCGCCGTCCTCACCCGCGAACCGGGACTCCGCGCCCCCACCGCCGGCGACTGGCACCAGGAGGACCACTCGTTCGTCTCGTACCTCTACTCGGACGACGTGCCGCTGCCGTCCGCGACCCAGGCCTTCGAGGCCCACCTCGACGACATCGCGAGGTGGGCGGCCGATCGCGCGGAACGCGTCCACCGGGCGCTGCACAGGGCGAACCCCCTCGGCGGAACGGAAGCCCTGCTGGACGACGAGTTCACCCGTGCCGCGGCGCTGGAGTACACGTCGGTGTTCGACGTGCTCGCGAAGGACGTGCCGGAGTTCGCGGTGTGGGCGGACGCGGTGGACGGCGACAACGGGCGCAAGGCACGCGCGTGGCTGTCGTCGACGTGGAACCGGACCTCGGCGAACACCCCGCTGGACCGGTTGCACAGCGCCAACCTGGCCGTGCTCCACCGTCCCCTGTCCGGTGAGCCCCACCTGCCCGGCATCGACCGGCTGTACGTCAGCCCGGACTTCCGGCCGGCTGAGGCCGGGTGGTCGGCGCGGTTGACCGACGGCAACTGGTGGTCGTCGGAAACCCCCTTGCGCCGCGACCTCACCCTGACGCTGGCCAGCCACCTCAGCAGCCCGCAGGCCACCAGGGCGCCGATGCTGGTGATCGGTGAGGCCGGCTCCGGCAAGTCGGCGGCCACCAGGATGCTGGCCGCCGTGCCGCCCACGGGTGAACTCGCCGTCGTCCGCGTGCCGCTGGGGCGGGCCGACCCCGACCTGTCCGTCGCCGACCAGGTCGAGCAGGCACTGCACCACCTCACCAGCGGCCGCGTCACCTGGGACGACCTCGCGGGCCACGAGTCGCTCGTCCTGCTCGACGGCCTGGACGAGCTGCCGGGGGCCAAGCCGAACGTCAACTACCTGTCCGAGGTCGTCAGGTTCCAGCAGAACGAGGCCGCGCGCGACCGCCCGGTGGCCGTCGTGGTCACCTCGCGGACGTCGTCGGTGGGCAAGGTGCTCGTCCCGGACGGCGTGCCCGTAGTGCGGCTGGAACCGTTCGGCGAGGCCCAGATCCGCACCTGGGTCGACCAGTGGAACCAGGCGACGGCCGGCACCCCGCGGCGAGCGCTGCGGCCCGAGAGCGTGCTCGCCC
This sequence comes from Lentzea sp., assembly GCA_030146905.1. The sequence continues at coordinate 7,040 of JASLAV010000676.1, forward strand.
ACGAGCCGGTGACGCGGCTGCCGCTGCTGTTGTTCCTGATGGCGAGGTACCTCACCGACCCGTCCGTTCCCGAGCCGCTCGCCGGCCTTTCGACGAGTGCGCTCCTGGAGCGGTTGAACGACCTCGGCGCACAACGCGCGGGCGTGGAGCCGCAGGCGCTCGCCGTGGCGGCGCTGGGGATGTTCAACCGCGGCAGGGAATGGCTCTCCGAGGCCGAGTTCCACACCGACCTCACCGCGCTCGACCGCCCGATCCCCGCGGCTTGGGGACGTCCGCGGCGATCGGGGCCGCTGACCGACTACCGGATCGCGTCCTTCCTGCTCGACGTGCTGGCCGAACCGACGGACGACCTGCTGTTCGCACTCCTGTCGCACCGGCCGCTGTGGGGACGCCCGCCGGTCCAGGCGATGCTGGCGAGGCTCGCCGGCGACATGGCCGCGCCGCGACGGCGGGAGCTGACGCACACCCTGGACAGGTTGATCCACAACCTCGGCCGGCCGCGCGACGCCGGCCGGTACGCGGCGTACCTGCCGGTCACACCGGACCAGAGCGCCGCGGTCTTCTACACCACGAACCTGACGCTGCTGCGGGAGAGCATCGCCCCCGGCGACGCCGTGACCGGTCAGGAGGACGGGCCACCGGCGTCCGGCGTGGAGTTCGTCCACCGGGCGCTGCCGCTGGGCGAGAAGCCGATCGGGCAGATCACCTGGTCGTCCGGCGGACAGCTGCTGACCACCACCTCCGACGGCAGGACGACGTTCTGGGAGATCACCGGGAACGGCCGGGCGCGTGCCGTCGCGTCCCATCCGCGCGTCGCGGACGTCGCATGGCATCCGGCACAGCTGGTCGCCGCGATCGTGCGCAGGAAGGACGCCACCTCGTCACCGGACGACAGCCACGACGTCGTGCTCATCGGGTTCGACGGCAGGGAGGAGCGCCACCTGCTGACGGCGCGGCGCGGCAGCCGGATCAGCTGGTCGCCCGACGGAGGCTCGCTGGCGATCATCGACCCGGTCGAGCTGAGGATCGTCGACGCCGGCTCAGGGCGGACCAGGGAGGTGTCGCGGCTCAGGGAGTTCCCCCAGCAGGCCAACCTCTACGTCCCCGAGCCGCGGTGGACGCGCGACGGACGCCACGTCCTGGCCGTGCACCGGCGTGAGGTGCGGATGGCCGGCGCGTCCGACCTGACCACCGTCTGGGCGGCGTACCTCGCCGGCGAGACGGTGGAGACCTTCGCCGACAGGACCCGCTCGATCGCCGTCGTGTCGTTCCCCGGTGACGCCGGCCTGCGGATCCACGACCTCCCCTCCGGCAAGGCGATCGCGCTGCTGCAGGAGCACACGGCGCCGATCGTCTGCGCCAGGTTCTCGCCGGAGGGCGAGTTCCTGGCCTCGATGTCGACCGACAACACGGTGCGGATCTGGCGGTGCCGCGACTGGCAGTGCGTCGCCACCCTGGAACGGGAGGTCGTCGAACGCCGCGGCGGCCTGGCGTTCCACCCCACCGAGCCGCTGCTGGCGATCAAGGACGGCGGCGGGGTCGACGTCGTCCGCCTCGACCACCGGGTGCTGAACGGCATCGGCCCCGCCAGCACCGCGCGGCGCTACGCCAACGCGAAGGTCGTGCTCGTCGGTGACACCGGTGTCGGCAAGTCGGGGCTGGGCCTGGTGCTGAGCGGTCAGCCGTTCGGCCCGACCGAGTCGACGCACGGCCGCAACGTGTGGACCTTCGAGAAGTCCTACGCCACCCTGCCCTCCGGCGAGGTGCAGGCGCGGGAGACCCTGCTGTGGGACCTGGCCGGCCAGCCCGGTTACCGGATGGTGCACCAGTTGCACCTCAACGAGGTGGCCGTGGCGCTGGTCGTCTTCGACGCGCGCAGCGAGACCGACCCGTTCGCCGGTGTGCAGTACTGGAGCAGGGCGCTGGCGCAGGCACGGCGGCTCGACGGGTCCGCGGCGCTCCCGATGCGCGTGTTCCTCGTCGCGGCGAGGGCCGACCGCGGCACCGCGGCCGTGAGCAGGGAGCGGATCCAGGAGACGGTGCAGGCGTTCGGGTTCGACGGCTACGTCGAGACCAGCGCCAAGGAGGGGTGGGGAGTCGACGACCTCGTCCGCGCCGTCCGCGACGGCATCGCCTGGGACGCGCTGCCGGTGGTGAGCTCGAACGAGCTGTTCGAGGCCATCAAGGACTTCGTGGTGGAGGAGAAGCAGCAGGGCCGCATCCTGTCGACGGTGGACGACCTGATGCGCAGCTTTCGCCGCACCCAGCAGGACGCGCCGCCCATCGACGAGCTGGTGGACAGGTTCAGCGCGTGCATCGGGCAGCTGGAGAGCGTCGGCGTGGTGCGGCGGATGTCCTACGGCGACTACGTGCTGCTGCGTCCGGAGCTGCTGGACTCCTACGCCTCGGCGCTGGTGCAGGCGGCCAAGGACGAGCCGGACGGCCTGGGGTTCGTCAAGGAGGACGACGCGCTGGAAGGCAACTTCCGGATCCCCCAGGACGAACGCCTGACCGACCCGAAGCAGGAACGGATCCTGCTCAACGCCGTCGTGCAGGAGCTGCTGAGCCGCGAGATCGCGCTGAAGGAGGTCACCGACCGCGAGGTGGACCTGATCTTCCCGTCGCAGTTCACCAGGGAACGCCCCGACGCACCGCGGCTACCGGGCCAGGACGTGGTGTTCACGTTCGACGGCCACCTGTACTCGATCTACTCGACGCTCGCGGTGCGGCTGTCGCACTCCCGGTTCTTCGAGAAGCACGAGATGTGGCACAACTCCGCCACGTACAAGGCCGACGCGGGCCTGATGTGCGGCATCGCGATCCGCGAGGTCGAGGAGGGCAAGGGCGAGCTCGCGCTGTTCTACGACGAGCACGTGGGACCGCTCGTGCGCAAGCAGTTCGAGGCCTACGCCGTGGAGCACCTGGAGCTGCGCGCCGGCGAGGTGATGACGCGCAGGGTGCGCAGGTGCGGGCTCTGCCGCTACACGATCCCCGAAGACCTGGTGCGGGGCAGGATCGGCCGCGGCAAGACGAAGATGACGTGCCCGCAGTGCGACGACTTCGTCATCACGCTGACCGACGGCCCCGACGTGGTCGGCGACGTCCGCCCGGCCGTCGCGGAGATGAACTCCAACGCCAACGCGCAGCGCGACCAGGACGTGGCGGCCACCACGCTCAGGGGCAAGCGGGAGGCTGGCGACTTCGACGTCTTCCTGTGCCACAACGTCCTGGACAAGCCGCAGGTGCTCAAGATCGTCACCGAGCTCGAGGCGCGCGGGATCCTGCCGTGGCTCGACATCCGCGACATCCAGCCTGGTTCACGATGGCAGCGGGAGATGGCGATGGGCATCGAGAAGAGCCGGTCCGCCGCCGTGCTCATCGGCCCCTCGGGGCCCGGCCCCTGGCACGAGGCCGAGATGGAGCTCATCAACGACTGGTCGGCGCGCAACCGGGGCCGCCGGGTCATCCCGGTGATCCTCGAGGGCACCAGGGACGATCCCGACCTGCCCGGCTTCCTGCGGGTGTGGTCGACCGTCGACATGCGGATGACCGACCCCGACCCGATCGAACAGCTGATCTGGGGCATCACGGGCCAGCACCCGCGGTGGACCTAGCAGGACTTGCGCAGGACGGTGCCCGTAGTGCCCGCCAGTGAGACGCTGCGGACCGAGGCGCCCTTCTCGTTCGTGTGGACGCCGGAGAGCGGCACGGTGACGGCGGCGCTGCCCGTCCTGTTCGCGTTGACGATCACCGTGGCGCACTCGAAGGAGCGCTGGAACACGTTGGAGGCCACAGAGCTGTACGGGCCGAGGGGCGCGCCCAGGTCCCAGTCGTACTCGGCGCGCCACGGTGAGGCGTTGTCGTAGCGGTCGGTCTCCTCGATCTCGGAGATCGCCGCGTGGTCGCCCTTGGCCAGCAGGTAGCTCGCGAAGGCGTAGCGGAACGGCTGCTCGGCGCCGCTGTGGTGCGGCTGGACCCAGGTGATCTTGCCCTTGGCCTCGTTCGCGGTGATCTCGGCCAGCTGGCGGCTCCAGCCCTGCGGGTACTCCGACAGCAGGTCGTTGTCGCCGAAGGTCAGCCACCACTCGTCGAAGCCGCCGTCGAGGTGCTCGACGTAGCTGTCCCACGCGCCCTCGTGCAGGCGGGCGTTGGACAGGTTCGCGACGGTCTTGAGGCCCGCGTCCACGAACTTCCTGCGGGTGTTGGCGAGCATCGAACGGTAGGCGTCGCGCATCGCGGAGTCGGTCGGGTACGACGACGGGCAGACGCCGTCGTGGTAGGTGTCGCAGGCGAAGAGCGCGTTGTCCATGAACACGCCGTCGAACGCCTTGCTCGACGCGACCACGTTGTCCGCCCACGCGTTCTGGTACGCGGTGTTGCCGACGTCCATCTGCCAGTGGCCCGTGTAGCCGCCGTACTCCAGGCGCCTGCCGTCCTGGCCGCGCAGGAACCACGACGGGTCGGCGGCGCAGTAACCGACTCCGGTGGGGAGGTCGGAATCGTCGACGCCGTTCGAGCACGCATAGCTGCGAGTGGAGGAGAGGTCCTTGTAGACAAAGGTCTGGATCTTCGGGTTCACCGCTTTGAGCTTCACCGCCAGATCGGATTCCCAGGCGTTGAGAACGACGTGTGAACGCCGCTGCGCCTCGACTTTGATCATTTCATCGGACACCGGCGTGCTGTTCATGTGCAGCCAGTACGACTTCGCGTTCCAACTTTGTGCATCCTGCACATGCATGGGCTGAGCTGCGGGAACCGAGGTCACCGCCAGCACTCCCGCCAAGATCAGATTCCCGATGGAAAGCACGCCGAACCCCATCTCGTCTTGCACTCGCTTTTGTGAGCATTAGACGTGATGGATCGCACGGAATTAAGGAAGAGATATTCACAGTAAACTCTGCATTGTCCTGTTGTCACGCCTGGGCGTGGCCCAGGTCACTCACTCCACCGCCGACAGGAATGCGTTCCTGCGATCGCGGACCCATGTGACGAATTTCGCGGCGGGCCGTCCCAGGATCCGCGGAACGTCCTGGGTGAGGACGGCGTTGTGCCCAGCCCTGGCCCAGGCCGTTCCGGTGATCGCGGCGTCGGCGGCCGCCTCGCCGGTGCCGTGCCGCAGCATCTGCTCGCGGGCGTCGTCGAGGGTGAGGTCGACCGTGGTGACGGATCTGCCCAGCACGGATTCCAGGACGGCGGCCTGCTCGGGGACGCCGAGCAGTTCGGGACCGGTCAGGGTGCAGGTCCGTCCGGCGTGACCGGGCGTGGTGAGCACCTCGGCGGCGACGGCCGCCACGTCGCGCGGGTCGATGACACCCTGCCTGGCGGTGCCGGTCGTGTTGGGAACGGGCTGCCCGGCTTTGACCGCGTCCGCGAACCGCAGGAGGTTCGAGGCGAAGCTGGACGGTCGCAGCACCGTCCACGCCATGCCGCTGGACCGCACGGCCTGCTCCGCCCGCAGGTGCCACTCCCCGACCGTCCGGTCGCCGAACGTCTCACCGGTGCCGATCGCCGACAGCTTCACGACGGCGCTCACCCCGGCCGAGCGTGCGGCTTCCAGCATCGCCAGGTCGTGCCGCGGGGTCGGCGAGGCGGGTGCGGTGAGCAGGAAGACCGCACGGACGCCGCTCACCGCCGCCGCCAGCGAGGCGGGAGCGTCGAAGTCCGCACGGACGACATCGACGCCCGGTCCCGCGGGCAGGGGGCGGCGGGTCATGGCGCGGACCGCCTCACCGCGGGAGACCAGCCGGTTCAGGAGGTGGCTTCCGACGGTGCCGGTGGCACCGGTGATCAGGATCATGGCGGTGACGCTGTCACGGTGACCGTCCCGCCGGCTTGGAGGTTTCGGCACGGTGCCGGGGCACCCGACGCCTCTACTGTGACGTCATGGGTGTGGAAGAGCGCGGCGTCGAGGTCCCCGAGGACCTGCGGGCGTGGATCTCCGAGATCAACGTCGCGACGGTCGCCGACCACGGCCGCGGGCGGACGGTGGTCGACGAACCGGACCACGCCACCACGATCGTCCTGCGCACGGTGCCCGGTCATGGCGGCGAGCTCGTGGTCGTGGGCCCACGCACTCGCGCCCGGTACCACGTGGGCGAACCGGGGCCGTGGTGCGTCAGGGCCAGGCTTCACACCGGCAGGGCCCAGCGGCTGCTCGGCCGTTCCGCACGGGAGCTCGTCGACGAGGTCGTGACCCTCAGGACGTTCGGGGACGAGCCCGCCGACCTCGGCTCAGGTGATGAGGTGTTCGCCCGGCTCCTCGCCGGCTCGCTTCCGGCCGGTGCCCAGGACGACCCGCGACGAGACCGGCTCGTGCGCGAGGCGACCACGTTGCTGTCCTCCGGCGCCGGGGGTGTGGCGGCGGTCGCGCGGCGGCTGCACATCAGCGAACGCCACCTGCGGAACCTCTTCGCCGACAGCACCGGCTTGTCCCCCAAGCACTTCGCCAGGATCCACCGAGTGCGGAAAGTGCTCATCCGGACCCGGCCGTGGGCCGAGCTCGCGGCCGACGCCGGCTACTACGACCAGGCACACCTGACCGGCGAGTTCCGCCGGCTCATGGGCGTCGCCCCCGCCGCGTTCCGCCGCGGTGAGCTGCCCGCCGCCACCCGTTGCCACGCACCGGGCTGACGCCCGGTGCCGCTCACATCTGCAGCTGCACGAACGGCGTCTGCTGCGCCGACATCGGCACCTGGAAGCGCTGCGTCAGGTACGTGGCGATGTCGTGGAACAGCGGCGCGGCGGACTGGAACTGGGCGTTGGTCGGCGCGTCGAGCATGATGCCCACGACGTAGCGCGGGTTGTCGGCGGGGAGGATGCCGGCGAAGGTGATCCAGTACTGGGACTGCGAGTAGCACTTGCAGGCCGGGTCGATCTGCTGCGCGGTGCCGGTCTTGCCCGCGATCTGGTAGCCGGGCAGCGCCGCCGCCTTGCCGGTGCCGTTCTGGTTCGCGTCACGCGGGTCGGACTGCGTCACCGAGCGGAACATGTCGCGCACGGTCTTCGCGGTCTCCGGTGACACCACGCGCACGCCCTCGGGGCGCTGCTTCTCCGAGCGCGCGCCCTCCTCGCCGATCTCGGCGCGGACCAGGCGCGGCGGGACGCGCACGCCGTCGTTGGCGATGGCCTGGTACATGCCGGTCATCTGCAGCAACGTCATCGACAGGCCCTGGCCGATCGGCAGGTTGCCGAACGTCGAGCCGGACCACTGGTTGAGCGGCGGGACGACGCCGGCCTCCTCCGCGGGGACACCGGACTGGGTGCGCTTGCCGAGGCCGAACTTCTGGAGCATCTCCGCGTAGCGCTCCTCGCCGACCTGCTGCGCCGCCATCAGCGTGCCGACGTTGGACGACTTGGCGAACACGCCGGTGAACGACATGGGCACGGTGTTGTGGTTCCACGCGTCCCTGATGATCCGGTCGGCGACCTTGATCGAGCCCGGCACCTGCAGGACGTCGTCCGGCTTGAACAGGCCGTACTCGACGGCGGCCGCCGCGGTGACGATCTTGTTCACCGAGCCGGGCTCGAAGCTCGACGAGACCGCCCCGTTGCGGCGCTGGTCCTCCGACGCCTTGCCGAAGTCCGTCGGGTCGTAGGTCTTGTCGTTGACCATCGCGACGATCTCGCCCGTGCGGGCGTCGAGCACGACGGCGGACGCGTTCTTGGCGCCCGCCTTCTTCGCGTAGTCGGTGACCATCCGCTGGGCGGCGTACTGGGTGTCGATGTCGATCGTCAGCTCGAGGCTCTTGCCCGGCTGCGGCTTCACGAGCTCGCGCTCGGTGTTCGGGATGACGACGGAGTCGTCGCCGGACATCGTGTCGACCACGCGGCGGCCCATGCGGCCGGCCAGCAGGTTGTCCTGCGCGCTCTCCAGGCCGAGGATGCCCTGGGTCGTCGGCGGCTTCTCGTCCTGGCGCCAGTTCGCGGCGCCGATGATGTTCGACGCCAGCTCGCCGTTCGGGTAGATGCGCTTCGAGCGGTACTCGGAGCCGATCTCCGCCGGGTACTTCTCGACGATCTTCGCGGCCTTGGCCGGCTCGGCCTCGCTCACCAGGACCTCGTAGCTGATGTCCTTCACGAGCTGCCGATAGATCGACTCCTCGTCGGTCTTCTCGCCGTTGACCTCGGGGCCGAGGGTCGACGAGATGAACTTGGCGACCTCGCGCGAATGGTCCTCGTAGGACAGCGGGTACTGCTCGGGGTCCGTGGCGCGGGCGTCGTCCCACGCCTTGCGGGCGCGCTGCGGGAGGATGTAGAGCGCGCGCACCTCGATCGAGAACGCGAGCTGGTTGCCGTTGCGGTCGAGGATGGAGCCGCGCTCGGCGGGGATGTTCTGGTTGGTGATGCGCTGCTTCTCGGCCTGCTCCGCGAGCTCACCGGCCTGGATGCCCTGCACCTGCACGAGCTTCACGCCCGCGATCAGCAGCGCGCCGATCAGCAGGACGCGGCCGACGGCGATGCGCACCTTGCTGTTGCCGCCCGTCTTCGCCGCCGGGCGAGGGCCGCGCACCGACAACGGGCGGCGCGGCCCCCTCTGCTGCGGAGCCGGCATCAGCCACCCGCCGGAGGAGCCGGAGGGTTCTGCCCCTGCTGCTGGTCACCGGCGGGAGGAGGCTGCTGGCCGGACGGCGGAGCGGGCGTCTGCGAGGACGGCGGTGGCGCGGACGTCGACTTCGTCGGCGCGCTCGGCTTGCCGAACTCCTCGATCGACCCGTCGGGGTTCTGCCTCAACCGCGCCGGGTTCGACGGCTCGACCAGGCCCATCTCGGCGGCCCTGCGGGCGAGGTCGGTCGGCGACTCGAGCAGTGCCACCTCACGGCGCAGCTGCTCCATCTGCAACGTCAGCTTCTCCGCCTCCGACCGCGCCTCCTGCAGGCGGTAGGTGTCGGCGGCGGCCTGGGTCGAGAAGTACATGATCCCGGCGATGCCCGCGCCCAGCACGAGCATCACCAGCACGACGAACGGAGCCTTCGACACCTGCTTGGACTGCGGCGCCGCGGCACCACCCCGCAGGTTCTGGGAGCGCTGGGCCCGCCGCGCGTAGGCGCGTTCGGCACCGGCGGTCCGCCTGCGGGCCTTGTCGTGGTCGTCCTTCTTCCTGGACGGGTCACGTGGCGACGACCCACCGACCCGTGCGGGTGCCGTCATCTCGGGTCTCCGATCCGTTCGGCCGCCCGCAGCCGCACCGGCGCCGCGCGCGGGTTGTCCTCGATCTCCTGCTCGGACGCGAGTTCCGCGCCCTTCGTGAGCAACTTCAGCTCCGGCCCGTGACCCGGCAGCTCTACGGGCAGACCCGGCGGCGTCCTCGACTTCGCCAGCTCCGCGAACGCGTGCTTCACCATGCGGTCCTCGAGCGACTGGTACGACTCGACGACGATGCGCCCGCCGATGCCCAGCACCCCCAGCGCCGCGGGCAGTGCCAGCCGCAACGACTCCAGCTCGCCGTTGACCTCGATCCGCAACGCCTGGAACGTGCGCTTGGCCGGGTGCCCGCCGGTGCGCCGCGACGCCGCGGGCACCACGGCGTAGAGCAGCTCGACGAGCCGGCCGGAGTTGCTGAACGGCTCCTTCTCGCGCTCCCTGAGCACCGCGGAGGCGATCTTGCCCGCGAACCGCTCCTCGCCGTAGGTGGAGAGGATCCGCGCGAGGTCGCCGTGCGAGTAGGTGTTGAGCACGTCCGCCGCCGTCATGCCGGTGCCCTTGGACATCCGCATGTCGAGCGGGGCGTCCCTCGAGTACGCGAACCCGCGGTCCTCCTCGTCCAGCTGCAACGAGGACACGCCGAGGTCCATCAGCACACCGTCCACGTGCGAGTGGCCGAGGTCCTCCACGGCTTCGTCGATGTGGTCGTAGGTGACGTTGACGAGCTTGACCCGGTCACCGTGGTGCGCCAGGCGCTTGC
>JASLAV010000718.1 GCA_030146905.1 Lentzea sp.
CGGTCGCTGGCCACGAGCACCCGCCAGCGGCCGTCCAGCGCGACCTCCACGGCACGATCGGCGAAGTTGACCAGGGTCACCCGCTCGTCGTCGCCGCAGCGCCGGGTGTAGGCCAGCACGTCGGGTGAGGTGTCCAGTTCCTCCCAGTCGCCCCGGCGCAGTGCCGGGCTGGCCGAGCGTTCGGCGATCAGCCGCCGGTACAGGTGCAGTGTCGAGCCGTCGTCCGCGGCCGCCGCCTCCGCCGACAGTGCGGCGGCGTCCGGCGGGAACGGCAGCCACGGCCGGGCACCCTCCCAGCCGTGCGGTGGCGCGGTCAGCCACGGCACGGGAGCGCGGGCGCCGTCCCGCCCACCCGGATCGACCTTCTCGTCCTCCCCCACCACCGCGTCCTCGAGACCGAGTTCCTCGCCCTGGAACAGGAACGGCGTTCCGCGCAGGGTCAGCAGCAGGACCGCGGCCGCGTTCGCGCGCCTCAGCGAACCGCCGTAGCGGGTGCGGTGCCGTTCGTTGTCGTGGTTGGACAGCACCCACGTCGGCCAGGCCGCCATCGCGCCCAGCTCCCGTTCCACCTCGCGGACGCACATCCGGAACACGGTCGGGTCCCACGGGGCGTCCAGCGGCGGGAAGTTGAACGACATGTGCAGCTCGTCGTCCGCGCCGTAGTACTCGGCCACGCTGGCGGTGGAGCGGATGTTGACCTCGCCGACCAGCACCCGGTCACCGGGGTAGGAGTCGATGAGCCGCCGGATCCCGCGCAGCACCTCGTGGCTGTAGGGCTGGTCGTTGAAGTCGGACAACGGCGCGCCCGCCGCGCAACGCCGGTCGTCGGCGAACGCGGGGTCCTTGCCGACGCAGTGCGCCACGTCGATCCGGAACCCGTCCACGCCGCGGTCGAGCCAGAACCGCAGGACGCCGTGCATGGCGTCGACGACCTCCGGGTTGCGCCAGTTCAGGTCGGGCTGCTCCGGCAGGAAGAGGTGCAGGTAGTACTGCCCCGTGTGCTCGTCCCAGGTCCACGCGCTGCCGGCGCCGAGTGCCGCCCGCCAGTTGTTCGGCTCGTCCCGCCAGACGTACCAGTCCCGCTTCGGGTTGTCCCGCGACGACTTCGACTCCACGAACCACGGGTGCCGGTCGGAGGTGTGGTTCGGCACGAAGTCCATCAGCACCCGCAGGCCGCGTTCGTGCGCGGCGGCCAGCAGCGCGTCGAACTCCTCCAGGTCACCGAACAGCGGGTCGATGTCGGTGTGGTCGCTGATGTCGTACCCGGCGTCGGCCATCGGCGAGCGGTACACCGGTGACAGCCAGACGGCGTCCGCCCCCAGCTCGCGCAGGTGATCCAGGTGCCGGCGGACACCGGCGAGGTCACCGATCCCGTCGCCGTTGCCGTCGGCGAACGACCGCGGGTAGATCTGGTAGACGACCGCGTCACGCCACCAGGGGTGCTCGACGCCACCCACGCACAACTCCTCCCAGCCGGACTCGTGATCTCTACTGGTACCCGGTTCACGCCTGCCCACACCTGTCACCCATCGGGTGATCTCCGCGCCGTTTTTCCCAGCCGCTCGTGGGTAGACAGCCGCCATGAGCACGAATGTCCGAGTCATGTCCATGGCCGATCACGAGTACGCCGCGGAGGTGCACGAAGGCGAGGAGACGACCAGGCACCACGTCGTGCTGTCCCAGGACTTCCTCGACGACCTCGCACTGCCCGAGTTCGACGGGGCGGAGCTGGTCGGGGAGATCCTGCGGTACCTGCTCGACCGCGAGCCGAACACGTCGGTCCCGCACGAGCTGGACCCCGCGGCGCTGGTGGGCCAGGACGCCGAGTTCCTGCCGGAGCTGCGCCGCCGCATGGGCGCGGAGTGAGACCTGGGCATGCGCATCAGCCGCAAGCCAACGGGCGCGAAGTTCTTCGAGCTGTTCGCCGAGATCGGGGCGAACATCGGGGCCGGTGTGGAGGTGCTGCGCGAGTTCGTGCGCGCGCCCGCCGAGCGGCGTCCCGAACTGGCGGAGCGGATGCACGCGCTGGAGAACGTCGGTGACGACGCCACCCACGCGATCATCGAGCACCTCGACCGGTCGTTCGTCACGCCGTTCGACCGCGAGGACGTCTACCGCCTGACGTCCAGGCTGGACGACGTGGTGGACCACATGGACGCCGCGGTCGACCTCGCGACCCTCTACCGGGTGGGCGAGCTGCCGCGGGGCGTCGAGACGCTGGTGGACCTGCTGTGCCAGGCGGCCAGGCTCACCGCGGAGGCGATGCCCCGCCTGGCGGAACCGCAGCGGCTGACCGACTTCTGGGTCCAGGTGAACCGCTTGGAGAACGAGGCTGACCAGGTCTACCGGCGGCTGCTGTCCGACCTGTTCAACGGTCAGCGCGACGCCCTGGAGGTCATGAAGCTCAAGGACGTCGTGGACGAGCTGGAAGCCGCCGCCGACGCGTTCGAACACGTGGCCGACGCGGTGCACTCGATCGCGGTGAAGGAATCCTGATGCTCACCACCGGGCTGGTGCTCGTGGTGGTGCTCGCGCTCACCTTCGACTTCACCAACGGCTTCCACGACGCGGCCAACGCCATCGCCAGCGCGGTCTCCACCCGCGCGCTCACGTTGCGCGCCGCGCTGGCGCTGGCGGCGGTGATGAACCTGATCGGCGCGCTGCTGGGCACCGGTGTCGCGGTGACCATCGCCTCCGGGCTCATCGACACCCCGGTCGGCGAGGACGCCCTCCACGTGGTCACCGCCGCGCTGGTCGGCGCCATCGTGTGGAACCTGCTCACCTGGTACTTCGGCCTGCCCTCCTCGTCCTCCCACGCGCTGGTCGGCGGTCTGGTCGGCGCCGCGCTGGCGTCCGCGACCACGGTGCACTGGGCGGGTGTGCTGGAGAAGGTCGTCATCCCGATGGTGGTCTCCCCCGTCGTGGGACTGCTGCTCGGGTACCTGGTGATGACGGCGATGATGTGGGCGTTCCGCAACGCCAACGCCCACCGCACCGGTCGGCTGATGCGCCGCGCCCAGGTGTTCTCCGCGGCGAGCCTCGCACTGGGCCACGGCCTGCAGGACGCCCAGAAGAGCATGGGCGTGATCGTGCTGGCACTGGTGGTGAGCGGGCACCAGAACACCTACTCGGTACCCCTTTGGGTGATCGTGGCGTGCGCTCTGGCGCTGTCCGCCGGCACCTGCTCGGGCGGCCTGCGGATCATGCGGACGCTGGGCAGGCGCATCTTCCACCTGACCCCGCCGCACGGTTTCGCCGCCGAGCTGTCGGCCTCCTCGGTGCTGTACCTGACCGCGTTCGCCTTCCACGCGCCGATCTCCACCACGCACGTGATCACGTCCGCGGTGATGGGCGTGGGTGCGACCACCCGCCGTTCCGCGGTGCGGTGGTCCGTGGCCGCCGACATCGCCAAGGGCTGGGTCTTCACCCTGCCGGCCTCGGCCGCCGTCGCCGCACTCGCGTACGGCGCGGTGGCGCTGCTGTGAGTGATCCAGGGGCACCGGGCGCGGAGGAACCCGACCTGTGACAGCTGCGTCCCGTCGCGCCCGGTGCCGAGTGAATGATCATTCGCCCCGGCACGCGGGAACACCGCCGAACGGGGTGCCCCTGCCGGGCCGGGGTGTTCCGCCCACGGCGTGAACCCGAGGCCGCCCAGCCCTTTCGTCCCCCGGTTCCGCACGGCAGGAGCGATATCATCCACCCGGACGGGGTGGCCACACGGGTGTGGCCGGCAGGCAGCGGCGGGCATGGGAGCGGTCCGGGGTGCGGGGTCATCGTGACGAGCGGGTGTGGTTGGACAGCGGGCGTCCGAACCCGCTGGAACGGCTCGACGAGGCCACCGTCGCACTGGAGGCGCTGCGCGAGGTGTTCGCACTCGCCGAGCCGCTCGGCGTCGTCCTCGATCGGGTGGCCGCCGGCGCCGTGCAGGCCGTCCACGACGCCGACGGGGTCACGATCACCGTCGTGACCGAGGACGGTGTGCGCACCGAGGCGGCGACGGAGGACCGGCTCGTCGAGGTCGACCAGGCGCAGTACGCGGCCGATCGCGGCCCCTGCCTCCAGGCCGCCAGGGCGCGCGAGGCCGTGCGCGCGGTCGTGGGAGAGCACCGGGACCTCTGGCCGGAGTTCGAGGACGCCGCCCGCCGCCTGGACGTCTGCGCCTACCTGTCCGTGCCGATGCTGGTGACGGGCGCCGACGGCGACAGGCTGGTCGGGTCGCTGAACGTCCACAGCGCCACCGCCGGCGCCTTCGACCCGTTCGACGAGAGCGTGATGCGGTTGTTCACCACCGCCGCGAGCGCCGCCATCACCAACACCGGGCTGTGGCAGGACGCCCGCGTCAGGGTGGCGCAGCTGGAGACCGCGCTGTACTCCCGCGCCGAGATCGACCAGGCCAAGGGCGTCCTCATGGGGCAGCACGGGTTCGGCGCGGACGAGGCGTTCGCGATGCTCGTGCAGCGCTCGCAGCACACCAACACCAAGCTCCGCGAGGTCGCCCGCGAGGTGCTGGCGTCGGCGAAGGCGACCTGACCGGTCCGCCTCCCGCGGTCGTGCGGACACGCCCGGTGTCGGCGCTCACCCCGGCGCTGGGCGATGATGGACGCCGGAGAGAGCGTCTGGCGGAGCGCGGAGGTAGCGGGTGGTGGAGGGTCGGCGCCATCAGCGGCTCTGGCGGCTCATCACCGCTCGGGCGGAAGGCCGCGGCTTCCCCGGCTGGGCCGCCGTCGTCTGCGACGTCGCGGTGCGCAACGCCGGCGTCGACGGTGCCGCGATCTCCCTGCGCTCGTCGGGTCGGGCGCAGGAGCTCGCCGCGGCCAGCGGGCAGTGGGCCCGCGAGCTGGAGGAGCTGCAGTACTCCGCCGGCGACGGTCCCGGTGTCGAGGCCTTCGCCACGGCGGGACCCGTGTTCGTCACCGACCTGGACCAGGCCCGCCTGCGGTGGCCCGGTTTCATGGACACCGCGGTGGGAGCGGGACTCGCGGCGGTGTTCGCCTTCCCGTTGCAGGCCGGTGCGATCCGGCTCGGCACGCTGGACCTGTACCGGCGCACGCCCGGCGCCCTGTCCGCGGACGAGCTCGGCGACGCGGCCGTGCTCGCGGACCTGGCCACCACCGCGTTGCTGACCGACGCCTCGTCCGAGAACGGCGCCGAATGGGCCCAGGCGGACCTGCCGGGCCACTACGACGACGTCAACGTGGCGACCGGCATGCTCGCCGCCGAGCTGCGCATCAGCGTCGACGACGCATTCCTGCGGCTCAGGGCGCACGCGTTCAGCGCCGGTGAGCCGTTGCTCGACGTCGCCCGCTCCGTGCTCGCCCGCCGGCTGCGCTTCGACCACTTCCTCGACTGACCCGCTCTCCCCGGCGGGCGCACCGGTGGCGACCGTATGCTGACCCGGTGCTTCCTGCGCCCGACCTCGTCAGCGACACCGTCGCCGCCATCACGTCGCGGCTGGTGGAGCGCCATGACGGGCTGACCGTGCTGAGCGCCGTGACCGAGGCCTGTTCGGCGCTGCTGTCCGCCGACGCGACCGGCGTCCTCATGACCGACCCCCGCGGCGGTCTGGAGATCGTGGCCGCGTCGGACGAACGCGCGCGGTTCGTCGAACTGCTGCAGGCGCAGACGTCGGAAGGCCCCTGTCTCGACTGCATCACCGGCAACACCGTGGTCACGAGCACCGACCTCGCGGCGGACAGCGCCACGTGGCCCCGTTTCGCACCGGCCGTGGTGAAGGTCGGTTTCCACTCGGTGCACGCCTTCCCGATGCGGCTGATGGACAGGGCCGTCGGCGGCCTCAACCTGTTCTTCGGCGCTTCCACCGACCTGCCGCCCGCCCTGCGCCGGCTCGGTCAGGTGCTCGCCGACCTCGCGGTGCTCGGCCTCACCCAGGAGCGCGACCAGCGCAGGATCGACCGTCTCGTCGAGCAGACGCTCACCACGGTCAACGACCGCGCCCGGATGGGTCACGCCGTCGGCATGGTCGCCGGCGGCCTCGGCATCACGGCCGAGGCCGCCCGCGGTCTGCTGGCCGCGCACAGTTCGGCCACCGGTCGTTCACCGCGCGACGTGGCACTGGCCGTCACGGAAGGCACCCTCGCACCCGACGACCTGACGGGCGCCGCGGACCACCGGTGAACACGCGTTCGGGCTACAACCCGATCGGCCTGGCCGTACCGGGGTAGCTTTGACAGGCGGTGTGGCGGGAACGCGGCCTCGACCGTCCGGCGGCGGTGGGTGAACGTCCCCGTCACCGCCCGGCAACCGTGGCCCCCGCAGTGCCGCACGGCATCGCCGGCACCTGCCGGCAGGCGACGAAGGGACCACCTGTGACCATCGGCAAACCCGGGTGGGCAGCCGATCGGGAAGCGTTCCGCGGAGGGCTCGAAGTCTCCGGTGGCGGCCCGCTGGCCGAGCAGTTCGCCCGCCTCACGCGAGCGTTGCTGAACGCCCCGACGGTGGCCGACGTGCTCGACCAGGTCGTGA
>JASLAV010000738.1 GCA_030146905.1 Lentzea sp.
CGAAGAGCAGGTCGTCCAAGGGCACGGCGGGGCCGAGGTAAGCCAGGTGGCGGCACACCGCTCAGGCGTCCCTGGCGCAGCGGAAGCCCGCGAAGATCTGCCTTCTGATCGGGTAGTCCCAGTTGCGGAACGTCGCACGGACCGCGGACTTGTCGGTGCCGAACGAGCCGCCGCGCAACACCTTGTAGTCCGGCCCGAAGAAGACCTCCGAGTACTCGCGGTACGGGAAGGCCTCGAAACCGGGGTACGGCCGGAAGTCCGTCGAGGTCCACTCCCACACGTCGCCGATCAGCTGGTGCACGCCGCTCGCCGACGCCCCCGCCGGGTACGCGCCGACCGGGGCGGGACGCAGGTGCCGCTGGCCGAGGTTCGCGTGCAGCTCGGTCGGTTCCTCGTCACCCCACGGATAACGCCTCGTCAGCCCGGTCGAGGGGTCGTGACGGGCTGCCTTCTCCCACTCGGCCTCGGTCGGCAGGCGCTTGTGCACCCACGTCGCGTACGCCTGGGCCTCGTGGAAGCACACGTGCACCACGGGTTCGTCGGCCACGATCGGCTCGGTCACGCCGAACGCGGTGCGGACGAACGAGTTCTCCTCGCGCTGCCAGAAGCGCGGCGCCCGCAGCTTCGCGGTCGTGCGGTGTTCCCAGCCCTCATCGGTCCACAAACGACGGTCGTCGTAGCCGCCCGCCAGGACGAACTCGGCGAACTCGCCGTTCGTGACCGGGGTCGTGTCGATGAAGAACGAGTCGACGTGGACGGCGTGCGCGGGGCGTTCGTTGTCCAGCGCCCACGGTTCGTCCGACGTGCCCATCTCGAACGGCCCCGCCGGGATGAACGCCTCCGTCGCGGGAACGAGCTTTCCGCGGGGAGGCGCCGGCGCGTGCAGGACGGGCTCGCCGGTGCGCAGCTGGTGCGTGGCGAGCATCGTCTCGTCGTGCTGCTGCTCGTGCTGCACGATCATGCCGAACGCGAAGCCGTTCTCGACGAGCCTGCGGCCCTCCAGCGGCACCTTCTCCAGCACGTCGAAGACCTTGCCGCGCACGTCACCCACGTACTGCCGCGCCTCGCCGGGGTTGAGCAGCGGCAACTCCGGCCGGACCGACCGGCCGTACTTGAACGCGTCGTAGTACTCGTCGATGTCGCTGCGCACGGGTTCGCGTCCGCCGACGTCGCGGACGAGCCACAGCTCTTCCTGGTTGCCGATGTGCGCCAGGTCCCACACGAGTGGCGACATCAGCTTCGAGTGCTGCCGGACGAGGTCGTGCTCGTCGACGGCGTCTGTCAGGGCGGTGGAACGCGCGCGCGAGCGCAACAGTTCCCCCGCCACCTGCTCGCGGAGTTCTTCTGTCACAGCTTCCCCTCAAGCTCCCGGCTGATGGTGCTGATCTGGTCACGGGAAAGACCGGTGCGGTGCAACGACTCGATGCCGAGGGCGACGACGTCCCGAGCCGCCCTGGCGATGCGTTCGTCCGCCATCCCGTGCCGTGCGGCGGTGAGCCACCGCCCGGAGGCCCGTTCCGTCGCCGCCAGCACACCGTCCACAACGGACGGATCGCTGAACAGCGCGACGAGCAGCGCACTCGGCGCGATCCACCCGCCCGGCGCGGGCGTGTCCAGGTACCTCACCTCGATGTACCCGCGCGGTCGCACCGGCGGGAACATCAGGCTCATGTGGTAGTCGAGGTCGTCGCTCGTGGGGGCGCGGTCCAGCGCCCCGTCGATCCACTCGGCGAACGTCAGCCTGCGCGGCGGAACCCAGTTGGAGCTCGGGCCGCGCACGGCGATGACCGGGGTGTCGACGACCCTCTTCGCGTAGGCGGCGGCGGGATCGGCGCACACGGCGCTGGGCCTGGTGCGCACGGGATCCGTGCCGTAGAGGGTCCGCATGCGCGCCGACGCCCAGCCGGTGTGCATGCCGCCGGTGCTCGGCGAGTTCGCGAACAACGCGATGAACACCGGCCCGAGCTGGTGCACGGCGGCCCAGCGGTCCTGCAGGTGCTTCTGCTCGCCGAAGTCGAGGCACACCTGCAGACCGGCGGTGTTGCACATCATCGAGATGCCGTCGGCACCGAGGGCGTTGAACGCGTGCTCCATCGCGGCGTACCGGGGCACCCGCAGCATGCGGATGGGCTTGCGGTGCTGGTCAGCCCCCTTGTCGCCGAGCACGAGACCGTGGTCGGCGAGCATGGCGGTGAGGTGGGAGATGTCCTGGGCGACCGTGCTGAAGAGTTCGGGGAGGCCGGTGCAGGGAGGAGTGGAGATCTCGACCTGCCCGCCCGGTTCGACGGTCAGCGGGGTGCCGCTGGGAAGCGGCCTCTGCGGGCTGTCCGGAACGAGTGTGGGTGGTGCGTGTTCGCCGAGAGCGGCGGCGAGCCGGTGTTCGTCGAGGACCTGAGCAGGATCTTCGGCGTGGTGGACGGTCCATTCGAGCTCCACGCCGAAAAGCCTCGGAGGCCCGTGTTTGAAGCAGACCGAGGCCACGTAAGCCTCGGCCTCGGCGCGGTCGGCGAACCTCGCCGGCGCCGGTTGATTACGCAACGCAGTCACGCTGCCACACTCCCCGTGATCGTCTGGCCCGTTCGACGCTACACGCGGGATCTGACGGTCGCAGCCCTCAAATCCTTACGAAACAAGTGATGTGCCCCGTGTGCACGCGTGCACACGGGCACTTGCCCA
>JASLAV010000786.1 GCA_030146905.1 Lentzea sp.
GGCTCGACATCACCGTGGCCTCGATCGTCGACGGCCGCGCGGTGATGCTCTCCGACGGCACGAAAGCCGAGGTCAGCGGCCTCGCCCAGCCGGGTCCGTGCTGGGCGGGCGCCGCCGCCGGCTTCGCCAGGAGCATGCTGCTGGGCCAGCAGGTCCGCTACGACCGGACCACCGGCGCGCTCAGCCTCGCCGACGGCACCGACTACGCGTTGCTCGCGCTGGGCAACGGCGCCGCGCGCACGACCGGCACCCCGACGGCCGCGCAGCAGGAAGCCGAACTGGTCGCGCAGAAGGTTCCAATGGGGCTCTGGGGCACGCCGTGCGGCGGCAAGGACGTCACCGAGACGCCCACCCCTCCCCCGCCTCCGCCCCCTGCGCCGGTCACCACCACGACGAAGCCGAAGCAGACGACGCAGCCCAAGCCCCCGCCGGTCTTCTACGCGACCTGCGACGACGCCCGCCGCGCCGGTGCCGCGCCGCTGTACTGGGGCCAGCCGGGCTACCGCGCCGAGCTCGACCAGAACCGCAACGGCATCGCGTGCGAGTCCCGGTACCGCTAATAACCTCGGCGGCATGAAGCTGGACAGCAGTGCCGTCGACTACACGCCCGCCGGCGCCAGGACCCTCGCGAAGAACGCGGAGGACCGCGGCTACGACGGGTTCTGGCTCGCCGAGACCAGGCACGACCCGTTCCTCGCGCTGGCGGGCGCCGCCGCGGCGACCGAGCGGATCGAACTGGGCACGGCGATCGCGGTGGCGTTCGCCCGCAACCCGATGACCGTCGCGACCACGGCGAACGACCTCCGGCTGCTGTCGGAGGGCCGGTTCAACCTCGGGCTGGGCTCGCAGGTCGAAGCGCACATCACCAAGCGCTTCGCGATGCCGTGGAGCAAGCCCGCCGCGAGGATGCGCGAGTTCGTCCTGGCCGTCCGCGCCGTCTGGCACGCGTGGGAGACCGGCGAGCGCTTGGCGTTCCGCGGCGAGTTCTACACGCACACGCTGATGACGCCGTTCTTCGACCCCGGCCCGAACCCGCACGGCAACGCCCCGATCTACCTCGCGGGCGTCGGCGAGCTGATGACGGAGGTGGCGGGCGAGGTCGCGGACGGCTTCCTGTGCCACAACTTCACGACCGAGCGGTACCTGCGCGAGGTGACGCTGCCGGCGCTGGAACGCGGCAGGGCGAAGGCGGGCAGGACGCTGGAGGGTTTCGAGATCAGCGGCCCGGTGTTCGCCGCCACGAACGACGAGGAGGTCGCCGACGTCAAGCGGCAGATCGCCTTCTACGGGTCGACGCCCGCGTATCGGCCGGTGCTGGACCTGCACGGCTGGGGTGAGCTGCACGAACAGCTGCACCGCATGTCACGGCGGCAGCAGTGGGCGGAGATGAGCGAGCTGATCACCGACGAGGTGCTGCACGAGTTCTGCGTGGTCGGGTCACCGGAAACCGTCACGGCCGCGCTGCTGGACCGCTACGGCGACCTGGTCACCCGGATCTCGCCGTCCGGCGAGGTGCCGGTTCAGCGTCCGGAGAAGTGACTGAGGCCCTGTCGTGCCAGCTCGGCGTGGAAACCGTCGAGCTCGGCGCGCACCCTGGCGACGCCCCTCTTGCGGATCCACCTGCGTCTGCCGACGTTGGCGGCGGTCAGGGCGAACGGCAGCGCCAGCAGGGTCAGGGCCAGCATTGTGATCATCTCGTCTCCTCAGGGGTTGCGAACAAGCAACGACCAATCGAGACGCTGCTTACGTTACCGGCTCGAACGCCACCCATGTGGAGCAAAGTCACCGACAGCAACTCAGTTCTTGACTAATTTTGTTTTCGGTGCGACGGTGGGTCCATGTTCGAAGTGGCGGTGATCGAGGACCCATCCGCGGCCGAGGTGTCGCTGGACCCCGTGCGGGCCCGGCTGCTCGCGGAGCTGGTAGTGCCGGGATCGGCGACGATGCTCGCCGCGAAGGTCGGCCTGCCCAGGCAGAAGGTGAACTACCACCTGCGCACGCTGGAGCAGCACGGCCTGGTGGAGCTCGTCGAGGAACGGCGCAAGGGCAACGTCAACGAGCGCCTGATGCAGGCGACGGCGGCGTCCTACGTCATCTCCCCGACGGCGCTCGCGGCCGTGCAGCCCGACCCCGCGCGCTCACCCGACCGGTTGTCCGCGAGGTGGCTGCTCGCGGTCTCGGCCAGGCTGGTGCGCGACGTCGGCACGCTGATCACGGGCGCGACCAGGGCGAAGAAGCGGCTCGCGACCTTCGCGCTGGACGGCGAGATCCGGTTCGCCACCGCGGCCGACCGCGCGGCGTTCGCCGAGGAGCTCGCGGGCTGCGTGACGCAACTCGTCGCCAAGTACCACGACGAACAGGCCGAAGGAGGGCGTCCGCACCGGGTCGTCGTCGCCCTCCACCCGAGCGTCAACGCCGCCAAGGAGGAAGAGTCGTGACCCACGAGTTCGAGATCAGCAAGGAGATCGAGGTCCAAGGCACCCCGGAGCAGGTCTGGGACGCCATCGCGACGGGACCCGGAATCGACTCGTGGTTCATGGGCCCCCACACCGTCGACGGGCGCGTCGGCGGCCGCATGTCGCTCGACATGGGCTTCTTCCAGGAGACCTCGACGATCACCAGCTGGGAACCGGGCAAGCGCTTCGCCTACGAGAGCGACAAGGGCGAGGACGGCACGTTCCACGCCATGGAGTACCTGATCGAGGGCCGTGACCAGGGCTCGACGGTGCTGCGGTTCGTGCACGGCGGCATCCTCGCCGACGGCTGGGGCGACGAGTTCGTCGACCAGCAGTCGAAGGGCTGGGACATGTACCTGTTCACGCTGGCGCAGTACGTCGAGCACTTCGCCGGCCGGCCGGGCACCTACGTGTTCGCGCAGTGGCCGGCCCAGCAGGAGGGCGCCGACAACTGGCCGGTGCTGCTGCGGGCGCTCGGCATCCCGCTGGACGCGGAGGTGGGCGACGAGGTCACGCTCACGCCGTTCGGCGTCAACGGCGTCGTCGACTACGTCGTGCGGCACGACGCGCACAACTTCCTCGGGGTCCGCGGAGCCGACGGCCTCTACCGCTTCCACGGCACCAACGCCATCGGTCACCACCTCTTCGGCGACGCCACCGGCCAGGCCGAGAAGTGGCAGGCGTTCCTGAATCAGGAGCTGGCGCAGGCCTCGTAGACGTAGTCGGGGTGCCCGTACGGCACCACGTTCCGGTCGCGGCGGATCACAGAACCCTTGCCGCCGCGATCGGTGCACGACTTCTGGAAGGCCTCGTCGGTGTACTCGATCTCGTAGACCTTCTCGCCGAACGCGTCCGCGTACGGCCCGCACTCGCCGTTGGCCTGGCAGTCCTCGGTGATGGCGAAGTCGAAGCCGATGTACTTCCTGCCGGAGTCGCCCAGCTCACCGCCGTTCTTCTGCGCGACGGCCAGCCCCCGCTCGTGGGCGTGCCGCACGAACGCCTTCATGAACTCCTTGGTGGCGTTGAGGTCGAACGCCCCACCGGCCCGCGTGTGCGAGTCGAGGTTGTCCGCCTCGATCGCCTGGAAGCGCGAGGTCTTGCAGCCGTCGATCCACTTCTTCTGGATGTCGAGGATCTTGCCGCGCTTGTCCGGCGTGGAGATGTCGAGGATCCCCTCGTCCCACTCGGGATCGATCGCGGGCTCGCCGTCGCCCTTCTTGACCAGCAGGTCGTGGTGGTTCTGCTTCCACCAGCTCAGGCTGCCGTCCATCGGGTCCGGCTGCGTCTGCAGCGCGTTGACGTAGCAGACGTTGTAGCGGTCGCCGACGGGAAGCTTGCTGCGGTCCCGCACCACGATCTTGACCCGCGCCTCCGGCTGGTAGACCCCGCCGATCTGGTAGTCGAACTTCGCACCGGAGGGCGGCAGCTCAAGCGGCGGCAGCTCGGGTTCGCTGGCGCTGCACGAAGCGACGAGCAGGAGCAGGGCGGCAAGGGCCGCGACTGGCTTCATGCGCGGCAGTCTGCCACCAGGGTTGTGACGACCTCGTCTGGCGAACCGGACCGGTTACGCCGTTGAGAGGCCATCAACACCGCACTTCGCGGGTATGCCCCGCCCATGCGCTGGTTGCTCCTGATCATCCTGCTGACCGGCTGTTCCGCGTTCCCCCTGTCCTCCTCGGGACCCCAGCTGGAGCGCGTACCCGCCGGAACCCTCGACGCCGCGACGGCGAGCACGTCACTGGCCGCACTGCCCGTGAGCACACCGGGCCGCCTGGACGGCTACGAGCGCGACTGCGACGCGGGCAAGGCCTGCGTGTTCGGCCAGCCGTGGTTCGACACCGACGGCGACGGCTGCGACCAGCGCAGCCAGGTCCTGGCCAGGGACCTGACGAACGTGGAACGCAAACCGGGCCGCTGCGGCGTGCAGTCGGGCACGCTGGACGACCCCTACACGGCGTCGCAGATCAGCGGCACCTCGAAGATCCAGATCGACCACGTGGTGCCGCTGGCGGAGATGTGGCGCAGCGGCGCGGCCAAGTGGCCGCAGGAACGCCGCGTGTCGGCGGCCAACGACCTGCGCAACCTCCTGGCGGTGTCGGGCAAGGTCAACCAGTCGAAGGGCGACAAGACGCCGGACGAGTGGATGCCCCCGAACTCGGCCTACGCGTGCTCGTACGGACGCATCTACGTGACGGTGAAGGCGGCCTACGGCCTCACGGTCGCACCGTCGGAACGAACGGCACTGGAGAAGGCACTGGCAGCATGCGCACCACCCACGACGTGATGCCGCCCATCATTCGTCCCGCGCATTAGCCGACGGGCAAACAAAAAACCTGGTGTTCGTGTTGAGGTCTGACGGGTAGTACCGCACCGGCCTGATTGATCCTGGTCAGGCCGGTGCGGCTGCCGTTCGGTGCCGTTGTCGATCAGCTCGTTTCGGAGCGTTCGGGCACACAATGGGCACACTTTGCGAGCCCCCATCTCGTCCCCGCTGACCAGCACGGATGCTGCTCCGCAGACGGCGAACCAGAGTGCGATCCCCCGGAAGTTGATCGGCCGTTCTCGCGCGTCGACCGCGTGCACCAATGATCGGAAGACCCCGGCTGCTGGTCTGACTACGGCGTCCACAGGATCGGCCCGGTCGCCTTCACGAGCCGAGGCGCCAGCCGATCGCCAGGAGCAGGAACGCTCAACAGCTCCTGCACCACGTGCGTCAGCGAACCCGTGCGCTCCCACACGATGCCGGGTGGCTCGTACCCGTCGGTGCGCAACGCCATCGCATCGTCCTCGTCGCGCACGCGCACAGCGTCAATCCATCCGCCTGGCCACACTCGGTAGCCGTCGACCTGCGTCGGCACACCCTCGACGGCATCGCGGTGCACGAAAGTCCAGCCCGCATCCCTGATCGCGATGAGTGCGGCGAGTGTGGGAAACGCACGGATCGCCGCGTCGTCGCTCATGCGGCCTCGCTCGACGCCCGGACGCGAACGCCAGTCCCCACAACCAGTTCCGGCAACGGGTCGCCGTTCACACGGTGGACCACACGCTGCCCGGTGAACGCTCGCCGACCGTGCAACCAGCGGTGGTTGTCCAGGACGTAGCCCTGCCCGGCAGTGAGTCTGAACTCGAACGCGTGGCGGTCTATCGCCGCGCGCAGCACTGGAATCCAGCGGTCGACCTCGGGCGCGAACTGAGCGAGCTCATCGAGCCGAAGCCTGACGGCGATCCGGCCGCCGCCGTTGTCGCTGAAGATCGAGCTGAGGTGCCCGGCCGCGCCGCCGAACAACACGGAGCGCGGAGTGCTCAAGGCGGTGAGCGCTTCGGGCTCCGACTCTGCGAGATCGTCGTACACGGCCTGGCCGTCGATGAGCACGCACTCGCCGCCGCTTGTCGCTGCCTGCGTGCAGCTCATCAGCAGCGCGGGCGGATGTGGAACGCCAGAGCGATCGGTGTGCGGGTTGAGCGCACAAGCGCTGAAGCCTGCGAATCCGCTACGCACTATCGACTCGCCGAGGTCAGCGATCGTGGTAACTCCGTCAGGTCCGCTGTCCCTGTGAGGCACGACGATGGCGATCGAGCGTGCGAGCCTCAGGAGGTCCTGAGGACGTTCGAGACCGCCGACTACAGCGAGTCCCTGCTCGGTGATCAGCTCGACCAGGTTGGCGGAGTCCGCGTCGACGCGATACGGCTCGATCATGGCGTCTACCTCCCGAAACAACTTGTCTACGGGATCAGCAGAACGCTGTTCTGTCCACCACGTCCAGTGACAGGTTGTCAACACCGAGTCGCCTCGGCATGGTGGGTTCCGGTGCTACTTTGCCGTTGAGCAGCCCGCCCGCGAATCCCGGAGGACACCTCGATGAGCCAGCTTGCCTACCCCGTCTCGATCAAGGGCGTGGTGGTCCGCGACGGCAAGGTGTTGCTGCTGAAGAACGAGCGGGAGGAGTGGGAGCTGCCGGGCGGCCGTATCGAGCCCGGAGAGACGCCGGAAGAGTGCGTTGCCCGCGAGATCACCGAAGAGACGCAGTGGAGGGTGACCACCGGGCCGATCCTCGACACGTGGATGTACTACATCAACGTTGCTGAGAAGAACGTGTTCATCGTGACCTACGGGTGCCACCCGGACGGCGACAGCGAGCCCGTGCTTTCCCACGAGCACAAGGAAATCGGCCTGTTCACCGAGGGCGAGGTATGCGGCTTGATCATGCCCGAGGGTTACAAGCGATCAATCTCAACGTGGTTCGAACGCTTGCGCGCGGACGCGGTCAGGTAAGCCGTGACGGGCGGGCGGTGTGACGCGTGCGGAGCCGAACTGAGTCGGCTTGCCGTCGAGCCGATCTGCCCGACCTGTCACGCCAGTGCGCGTCACGTCGCCCCAGTCGTTCCTGCTTGTCGACTCATGCCCGCCGTGTGGTTGTGGTCGGCGCCAGAGGCAACCGCGGCCCTCAGAAGTCGTGATCTGGCAACGATCCTGCGGGTGTACCGCAGGCTGAACAAGCTCAGTCAGGAACGGCTCGCAGCGCTACTCGGCTACGACAAGACCTACGTATCGATGATCGAGACCGGTCGCCGGAACATCAGCGATGTCGCCACCCGCCGGCACATCGCGCGGACGCTCGGACTGCCGATGCACGCGCTCGGCGTAACCGACAACGACGATGCCGACTTCGCCGCGATGAGCCAGTTCGGCGACTCGACCATCCGCCTTGCCGAGATCGCACGCCAGTCAGGCAGGGCCGTCGATGCCGTCAACGAACTGTGGCCGCTGGTCGCACGGCTTGAGGCACGAGCCGCCGAGGGACGGGCCGAGCGGGACACGATGATCCTGCTCGGTCAGGGCCGCGCCGCGCTCGGCGTCTCGCTCGGCACAGTGCTGCCGGAGGAACGGCTGACGGCCGCTGCCCGCTGGACAGGCAAGGCGCTGGTGATCGCTGAGCGCCTCGGCGATCGGGCGTTCCTCGCTCACGCGCTACGGATGCACGGGAACGAGCTGCGCAAGGCTGACCACATCGGCGCAGCCATCGCTCGACTCAGCCGGGCTGTTGCCGTGTCCGAGGATCGTGAGGGGCAGGGAGCTGCGTTCGCGCTACTCGCTCGTGCCGCAGGCGAACACGGTGACCCGGACCTGTTCGACCTCGCGATCAACGGGTACCGCGAACGGCTCGACGACGGTGGCGGCCGAAGCATGTTGTTCAACCCGTTCACCTTCCGAGAGATCGAGCTACGCGGCCTGGTCGCGACTGGTCAAGCCGCCAACGCAGTCCAGATCATGCAGACGAACATGCC
>JASLAV010000527.1 GCA_030146905.1 Lentzea sp.
TGAGGTCAAGTCGCACGCTTTTCGCGACTTGACCTCACCCCTCGGGTGTGGCTGCCTCTTGCGCTGCTCGTGACGGGACCACCCCACGCCGAACGTAACCAACCAACGCAACGCGCCGCCGCCCAAAGCAACAGGCGTGCCGTCAACCCGCGTGCGGCGCTGGCCGGTCCTTGATCAGCTGACAGGGTCCGGGGCGGAGCCCCGCGCAAGAGAACGTGACGCGCCCAGAGCAAGGCGACCACCCGCCCGGTCGCGCCCCGCAAGGCAACCACCCGCACGGCCACCCACCCGAACACGCCAACCCGGTGTCCTGCACCACCACAACTCTGCACGTCAACCCAGGAGAGATATCCTCACCACCGTGGAACACATCTTCACAGGACTCCTGGTACTAGTGACGATCGCCGTCATGTGGTTCGCCGGCTACGTCGTCTACCGCCTCTACTCAGACCAGCGATGACCACTCCAGGCACCCCGGCCCCCGGCAGCGGCGACGAGGCCATCCGCCTGGCGGAGGAACGTGCGGCGGCCACGCGCGAGCGCAACCTCCCGCAGTTCACCGACATGCCCGTCCCCGGCGACACGGCGAACCTGCGCGAGGGAGCGAACCTCAACGACGCCCTCCTGGGTGTGCTCCCGCTGGTGGGCGTGTGGCGTGGCGAGGGCGAGATCGTCTACCCGACGATCGACGGCCCGTTCCGCTTCGGCCAGCAGATCACGTTCGCCCACGACGGCCGCCCGTTCCTCGTCTACGAGGCGCGTTCCTGGCTGCTGAACGAGGCCGGTGAGGTGATCCGCCCCACGGCGCGCGAGCAGGGCTTCTGGCGTCCCCAGGCCGACGACACCATCGAGCTGCTGCTCACCCACAGCTCCGGCATCGTCGAGCTGTACTACGGCAAGGTGCGCACCCAGACGTCCTGGGAGTTCGAGACGGACGCGGTCATCCGCACCGCCACCGCCAAGGACGTCAAGGCCGCGCAGCGCCTGTACGGCATCGTCAACAACGGCGACCTCGCCTACGTCGAGGAGCGCGCGATGATGGGCCAGGACATGCAGCCGCACGCGTCCGCGCACCTCAAGCGCGTCGTCGGCTGACCTGAGTCATCGGATCGTTCAACAATCCCACGTGCGGAACGCAGGATTGTTGAACGATTCTGCGTGTCGGATTGTTCAACAATCCAACGATTCCCCGTAACATGGGACACATGCTGCTCCGGCGCTGCGGAACCGACGCCCTCCTCGTCGAGGTCGACTCACTGACGGAGGTCGCGGCCGTCCGCGCGGCTCTCCAAGCCGTCGACGGCGTGGAGGAGCTCGTCCCCGCCGCGCGGACGGTGCTGGTCAAAGGCGAGCTCCACCGGATCAGGGAAGCGCTGAAGAACGTGGACCTGACGAAGGCGCCGGCGACCCACCGCCGTGAGATCACCATCCCGGTCGTCTACGACGGGCCGGACCTCGACCTGGTCGCGGACACGGCCGGCATCACCGCGGACGAGGTCGTGGAGCTCCACGCGGAAGCCACCTACGAGGTCGCGTTCTGCGGGTTCGCGCCCGGCTTCGGCTACCTCACCGGCCTCCCGGAGAGCCTCCGGCAACCCAGGCTCGACTCGCCGCGCACGAAGGTCCCGCAGGGCTCCGTCGGGATCGCGGGCGAGTTCACCGCCGCCTATCCCAGGTCCACACCGGGCGGCTGGCGCCTCATCGGCCGCACGGAGATCACGTTGTTCGACCCCAGGGCCGAGACGCCCGCGCTCCTGCAGCCCGGCGACCAGGTCAGGTTCGTGGTCGCATGAGCCGCAGCCGCACCGTCACGATCGTCAGGACCGGCCCGCAGGCGCTGGTCCAGGACCTCGGCCGCCCCGGCAACGCCCACCTGGGCGTGCCGCCGTCGGGCGCGGTCGACCCGCACTCGCTGACCCTGGCCAACCGGCTCGTCGGCAACCCCGAGGGCGCCGCCGGTCTGGAGCTCCTGCTGGGTGGCCTCACCCTGCGCGCAGGCGCGAGCTGCACGGTCGCCGTGACCGGGCCGCCCGTCGAGGTCCGCGTCGGCGACAGGCTCGCCGACTCGCACCACCCGATCCACCTCGGCGAGGACGAGACCCTCACCATCGGCACCCCTGGCACCGGCCTGCGGACCTACCTGGCGATCTCCGGCGGCATCGACGTCCAGGAGGAGCTCGGCAGCCGCTCCACCGACCTGCTCTCCGGGATCGGGCCGGACCCGTTGCGGGACAACGACGTCCTGAACCTCGGCACGCCGAACCCGGCGTGCGGAGCCGACGTCGTGCCACCGCACCACGTCCCGGACGCGCTGGTCGTCCCGATCCTGCTCGGCCCGCGCGACGACTGGTTCGACCAGGCGGAAACCCAGCTGCGCCAAGGGTCCTGGACCGTGTCCGACCGCAGCAACCGGGTCGGCGCGAGGCTGAGCGGCACCGCGCTGACCCGTCGTGACGGGGAGCTCCCCAGCGAGGGCATGGTCACCGGCTCGGTGCAGGTGCCGCCGGACGGTCAGCCCGTGGTCTTCCTCAACGACCACCCGACGACGGGTGGTTATCCCGTCATCGGCGTCGTCGGCCGAGACCACCTGCGGTTTCTCGGACAGGCGCGGCCGGGGACCGTCGTGCGGTTCCGGCCGTCGACCTGACAGGACTCCGGCGGCTCAGTACTCGGACTCGTACAGGCCCTGCAGCTCGGTGAGCAGAGCCGACGAGTCGGGCAGCTGCTTGCCGTCCAGCACGTTCACCCGCGTGATCTTGCGGACGCTGGACGCGAGGAACACGCCCTCGGCGTCGTAGAGCTCTTCGGTCTGGATCGGCTCCACGAGCACGGTCCAGCCGGCGCGCTCGGCGGCGCGGAACAACGCGTACTGCGTGGTGCCGGGCAGGATGCCGAGCTTCGACGGCGGCGTGACCAGCGTCTTGCCGCGCACCAGGATCACCGTCGAGGTCGGGCCCTCCAGCACGGAGCCGTCCGACGTCGTGAAGATGACCTCGGCGGCACCGCGGCGCTCGGCCTCGCGGATCGCCGCCATGTTGATGGCGTACGACAACGTCTTCGCGCCCAGCAGCAGCCACGGCGCGCGGTCGGCGAGGCCGTCGTCGATGCCGCGGTCGAGCGTCACCGCGGACAGGCCCTCCGCGCGCTGCTTGAGCACCTTCGCGCCGATCTCCATGCCGAGCGCGAAACCGGTGGGCGTGCCGTCACCGCCCTCGACACCACGGGTGTAGACGAGCTTGAGGGCGAACTCCCTGCCGCCTGCCCAGTTGCCGATGACGAGGTCGACCGCGCGCTCGAACTCCGAACGGGGAGGGGGCTGCATGTCGAGCATGGCCGCGGACCGGTCGAGCCGGTCGAGGTGGGGCGTGAGTTCGCGGGGCTTCCCGTCGACCACGAGGATGGTCTCGAACACGCCGTCACCGCGCATGAGTCCGAGGTCCTCGACGCGGATCTGCGGCGAGTCGGGGTCAGCGAGGGTTCCGTCGAGCAGTGCCAGCACGCGCATGCGCCGAGCCTACTAGCAGCAACTAACATGGCCGTTGTGGAGACCGCAAGAGGGCTGCGCAAAACGCTGCACGACCGCGGCATGCGGATGACGCCGCAGCGCCAGCTGGTGCTGGACGCGGTCCGGGTTCTGGGGCACGCCACTCCGGAGCAGATCTGCGCGCGCGTCCAGGAGACGGCGCCGACGGTCAACATCACCACGATCTACCGCACGCTCGACCTGCTCGACAGGCTCGGGCTCGTGCGGCACACCCACCTCGGTCACGGCGCGCCGAGCTACTCGGTCGACGAGCACCAGCACGTGCACCTGGTCTGCCACGTCTGCGGCAACGTCCAGGAGATCCCGTGCGAGCTCCTCGACCCGTTGGTCGGAACATTGCGGGAGCGCGACGGGTTCGAACTGGATGCAAGCCATCTCGCGCTGTCCGGCACGTGCCGCGACTGCTTGAAGCAGGAGCAGGAGACCGAGTGAGCCTCCCAGGAGCCGTCCCACCACCCGACGA
>JASLAV010000833.1 GCA_030146905.1 Lentzea sp.
CGCCGCACAAGCGCCTTCGCCGGAACGGATCTCGACCTCGTGCTCCGAGCCCGCAATGTCGATTCGATCGTGCTCACCGGCGTTGCGACCAGCGCTATGGTCGCGGCCACCGCCTACGACGCCGCGGACCGCGACTACCGGATCACGGTTCTGACCGACGCTGTCGCCGACGCTGACCCCGCCCTGAACAGAGCCGTCCTCGACCACGTGTTCCCCGCACGGGGCTTCACCCTGACCACCACGACAGCGTGGCTCGCTCAACTCGGGTTCCTGCCGCACACACAGGATGAGCTGTGACCCCTCGCCAACCCCGCAGTTCGGCCCTCGACATCACCGAAGCCCGAGTTCGGGCGGCAGATCGGGGCGAGGAGCGATCGCTTCCCGGTCCGGGAGTCTTGCTGGGATCGAACCAGTGACCTCTTCGGTGTGAACTATGGCTCCGGTACTGCGCTGACCTGCGGAAACAAGACTCTCGCAGGTCGGCGCGGGTCCGTTCAAGTCCGTTGAGGACCGTTCAGGTACGTTCAATGCGCGGAGTTGCTCCCGTCTGCTCCCACTCTGTGCTCCCAAGACTCATCGGCTCTGTCTCGTCTGAGGCTGGCGTGCACGCTCGGCGGCATGTGAGTGTGTCGGTGGGCATAGGCGGTCCAACTGGTTCGGATGGTTCCCATCGGGATGGCTGGTGCCGCACCGTATGTGGAAGCGCCAGGAGCCGGGCGCCGGACCTGCGAGTCGCGGTCGTTGCTGCCGTCTACATCATCCCCGCCGCTCGGAAGAGCCGGTCGTAGATCTCGCGGATCGTCTTCTGCTTGCGCGCGTTGTAGTCCATGACGTGCCCGCCTCCTGGGACCGCCGCCCTCTTTGCGTCTTCGTAAAGCGCGAGGTCCTCAGGGTGGGCGCGCAGCCAATCGCGGAACATCCGTACCCGGATGATCTCAGGGCAATCCGGGCCGTACACGTGCAGGTTGACGCGAGGGACGGTGAGTCTCAGGCACCGATGTTCGTGGAACGACGGTTCTCGAACCGTGAGGACGTAGCCGAGGCGTTCGAGCGGGGGAACGTACACGTCCTCGTCGCAGGGGTCGGCGACAGTGAGGTTGATGTCGATGACGTCTTTCGCGGCGAGCCCTTTGATGGATGTGGATCCAATGTGCTCGATGCTCAGGGCAGCGTCACCGAGCGCCGTGCGGATCTCCGCTGACAGGGCGTGGTAGCGGCGGGGCCACTCTGGGTTGTACGGGACGATGGTGATCGTCTCGGGTGTGGGCGGCCCGTTGACCCAGGGGTTCTCGGACGGGTTGGGGTTGTGGTGTCGGATGATCTCCTCATTGGTGGGCACTCGTCGCAACGTAGCAGCGTTCGGCGAGGGCGCCGATCCCTTTTGCGCACAGACCGCAGTGCAAGACCAGGCAGAGGCCAGCCCAACGAGCGCATGTTCGATCAGAACGCGAAGCCAAGGAGAGAGCCACGGACACCCCCTACGAAACACTTGCCGATGGGGAGGTCCGGCCTATGGAGAGTGTCTCCGACCGCAATTTCAATCTCGACTGGCCGCACAAATCTGGTCACGTGGCCGGTAACGTGACCAGCAACGGCGTGATCAACTGCAACAGCGGGAAGAAGTATCTTGGGGTGGAGACCTACCTGTACCGCGAGAGCGCGAACCCCGGCTACTTCAGCCTGGTGGCCCAGAATTCGGCGGTGAACAACTCCGGAACTGGGTCCTACGTCAACGCTGCAGCAGCGCTGGGCTGCGTCTCCGCCCGCTATTACGCGAAAGCGGAGTTCCTGATGGTGGAGGGCAACGACGCCCGGCACGAGCGCACCCACCTGACCCCGGTGACCCAGGTCAACTGCTAGCTGGCTTGCCTGGGGCCGGGTGCGGAGACTGCCCGGCCCCAGGTGGAGCTACCGTCTGGGAGGTCAGGCACCCTAACTTGAATACGAGGCCCGCTCATGGCCGATCACCCCACCGACCAGCTCCGGAGCCCTGTCCTCATCGAACTGTGCCTGCTGCTGCGCGACTTCCTCGGCGACCTCGACGCTCGACTGACCGATCTGACCGACGACGACCTTTATCGGCATATCGCCTTCGCGGTATCTCTTCAGCATTCCGGCCGGGACTTCACCGCGCGGCCCGCTCCGGAACTCGACCACATCGCAGCCGCCGTGCTGCGGCGGCTGGCCACCGGGTCCCTGGGCGATCCCTCACTGCGGTCACCCCAGGCGCGATACGCGCCGGACGCGACACCACACGAGGTCCAGGTGGCCGACGGATCCACAAGTTTCACAGCCCCCGACAAACCGATCGGAGCATTGTGGACCTCATCCCTCCTGCCGGACGGCACCAGCATGTGGCAATGGGGAGAGTGGGCGGAGTTCGGTCAGACGAGACTGCTGTCCACTGTCACCTTCGACCCGGCGGGCGTCCGGTTGTTCACCATCGGCTCGCCCTTCGACTACGGGCAACTGGTGACCCGCTACCCGTACTCGTCAGCGGGACGCGCTCGGGTCTGTTGGAGTCGCGCCGCCGAAGACCTCGACGCTGTGCACCTGACCGTGACCGGCCTCCTCACAGCGCACCACGTCCCGGTCAGGACACCGCACGGCACCGCCATCCTCACCGGCTGGGACGCCGAATCCACCGCCTGGCTGCACCTGCCGCCCGACATCCAGGCGACCCCGGCAACCCGATAGTGCACCGCGTTTGAGGACCGACTCGCCTCTCAGACGGCGTCGCCACTGGCCAGCGCGCTCGCAACACCCAGTCGGCGTCAACCACGAGTCGCTCCCAATTCTCCCAGCAGCCCGTCCAGAAACGGGTCCCCTGCCGACTGGCCAGTGCCAGCGCATCGAGCCGTGTCCGGCGGTCCCATGACCGCTTCGACTGGCGCCGCAGACTGGACCCCGCCGCGCGCTGAAGCTCGATTTCTAGTGTCCTGAGTCGTGGTTCCTGTGCAGGCATAGGGTTCGGTGGCATGCACCCCGACGTCCCGGCCAAACTCGCGGCCAGGGCGAGGGTGTTCGACACCGGTCACGGTCGCAAGACCGACACCACCGACGTCCGCTCGGTGGCCGTGGTCACGCTGCGCACCACCGGACTGCACCGCGTGAGTCCCGACGATCATACCGTGGCTCTACGACTGCTGGTCGACCGCCGCGACGAACCCGGTCGGACCCGCACCGACACCGTCAACCGGCTACACAAGCTGCTCACCGAGCTCATTCCCGGTGGTGCCAAGAAACTCCTGTCCGCCACCCAGGCACGTGCCCTGCTCGCCACAGTGCGCTCACGTGATGTCGTGGGCCGGACGCGCCGGCGACTCGCCGCGGAGATGATCACGGACCTGGCGACGATCGATCGCAGGTTGACCGCGGCCGACACCCAGCTGACCGAGCTTCTGGACGCGACCGGGACCGGTCTGCGCACTCTCTACGGGATCGGTCCGTCCAGCGCGGCCAGGACCGTGGGTGATGTCGGCGACGTGGGTCGCTTCCCGGACCGCGGACGGTTCGCCAGTTGGAACGGCACCCATCGACGCCTCCAGCGGTGAGCACCAACGCCATCGACTGTCCCGTGCGGGTAACCGGCGCATCAACCGGGTTCTGCACATCATGCCGATAGTTCAGCTGCGCAACGACACTCCGGGCCTACTACCGCCGCAAGCTCGCCGATGGCAAGTCGCCACGCGAGGCCATCCGCTGCCTTAAACGACGCCTCTCGGACACTGTCTACAAGCGACTCGTCGCCGACGCAAAGATCAACACTGCCTCGACAGTCGAGCCGTCAAGCTCCTGCCTCTTGACGTAGAGGGGAGCCATGAGCGTGCGTTCGGAGCAGACAGATGTGGTCACGTCGCCTTCTCAGGGAAGTACTAAGTACTCACCTGTGCTGCGATCGCCGTACGTGGGGTCTGTCAAACGAACGGTGTAACTCGGGTTGAACGAAACTACTTTCGTCCGGCGGCCAGGCGGCCGTCGAAGGCGATCTCGAAGGCGTTGAGCGCGGGTTTCCAGCGCATCGTCCAGCGTGCGCGGCCGGTCCCGGTCGGGTCCAGGCTCATGATCGCCATGTAGACGCATTTGAGCGCGGCCTGCTCGTTCGGGAAGTGGCCACGGGCCTTCACGGCGCGGCGGATGCGGGCGTTGACGCTCTCGATCGCGTTGGTCGAGCAGATCACCCGCCGGATCTCCGGATCGAACGCCAGAAACGGCACGAACTCGGCCCAGGCGTTGTCCCACAGGCGAACGATCGCCGGATACCGGGCGCCCCAGGCGTCGGTGAACTCGGCGAACCGCTCGCGGGCGGCGGCCTCGGTCGGCGCGGTGTAAACCGGTTTGAGGGCCTTG
>JASLAV010000834.1 GCA_030146905.1 Lentzea sp.
GGCTGCGCCTGCGGTGGCGGTGGCTGCTCCCCGCTCGCCGGGCTGTAGTCCGACGTTTCACGTGAATCAGTTCTCGCGCACGTCCTTGGGGTAGGTCGCCAGCAGCGCCAGCGGCATGCCCTGACGGCGCAGCACGCGGCCCCACAGGTCGACGTTCGCACCGGCGAGCACGTCATCGGCCAGTCCGGTCACGACGATCCAGTCGCCGCGCTCGATCTCACCCGCGAGCTGACCTTCGCCCCAGCCGCTGTAGCCGGCGAACACCCGCAGGCCGCGCACCAGCGGCACCAGGTCGTCCGGCTCGGCGTCGAGGTCGATCAGCGCCACCGGGCCCTGGACGCCCACGAGACCCTCCACGGTGGACGGGTCGGTGCCCGCCTTCAGGGCCGCCAGGCACAGCGCCGTCTTCTGCTCGACCGGGCCTCCGATGTGGATGCACTGCGGCTTGCTGACGTGCTCACCCCACGGCGGCAGCACGTCGTGCACCGCCACCTCGGAAGGCCGGTTCAGCACGACGCCGAGGGTTCCCTCGGGGCGTTGGTCGATGATGTAAACGACCGTGCGCATGAAGTTCGGGTCGTTCAGGCTCGGAGCGGCAACCAACAGGGAGCCTGGCTCGACTTCGGCATCGGGACGCACGTCACCATGAAATCACCCGAGATCGCCGGAACAACTCAGGGCCGCGCCCCGTTAGACTTAACTGTCGGATGTCTTTGTGTCCCCCGGGCTCAACAGACAACTGCCTTCGCGGAATACCGTCCGGCTGGAGCCGCGTAGTGCACCGCGCCGTGAGGCGACCTGGCATCCGATCCAGGGGAGCCGGACCGAGAGGTCCGGCTTTCGTGGTTTTCACGGCAGCGCGCATAAGGTGCAACGGTGACAACGCTTGCGGTGGAGAAGCACCACTGGGGATCACGCCGGTTCCTCGGCATCCCCGCGTACCGCAGGCTCCTCGCCACCCGCCTCGCCTCGCAGTGGGGTGACGGGCTGTTCCAGGCCGGTCTCGCCGGCGCTGTGCTCTTCAACCCCGAACGGCAGGCCAACCCGGCGGCGATCGCGGCCGGATTCGCCGTCCTGCTGCTGCCGTACTCGCTGATCGGACCGTTCACGGGCGCGTTGCTCGACAGGTGGGACCGCAAGAGGGTCATCGTCGTGGCGAACGTCCTGCGGGCGGTGTTCGTCCTGCTCACGGCACTGGCCGTGGGGGCGGGGCTCAGCGGTCTGCCGCTCTACGTCTCCGCGCTCGTCGTCATGGGCATCGGCCGGTTCGTCGGGTCGGGGCTGTCGGCATCACTGCCGCACCTCGTCCCCCGTGACCACCTCGTCGAGGCGAACGCGCTGGCCACGACGGCCGGGGCGATCATGGCCGTGGTCGGTGCCGCCTGCGCGATCGGGTTCCGCACGGTGCTCGGCGCCGGTGACGGCGGGTCGGGCTGGACGACCAGCATCGCCGTGGTGGGGCTGTTGCTCGGCGCGTTCATCGCCAGCAGGTTCAAGGCCGGCGTGCTCGGACCGGACGAGGTCGACGAACCGCACAACGCCGTGAAGGCCGTCGCGCGCGGCCTGCTGGACGGCGGCAAGGCCACGCTGCACACCCCGAGCGTCACCGCAGGGCTCGCGGCGCTGCTCGCGCACCGGGCGGGGTTCGCCATCAGCCTGATGGTCACGCTGCTGCTGATGCGCTACAGCCTGGAGGACGTCGGCATCCTCAAGGCGGGCATCGGCGGCCTCGGCGAGATCGCCGTCGCCGGCGGTGCGGGAATCCTGCTCGCCGGACTGCTCACCGACCGGATCGTCGACAGGTTCGGCACCAAGCGCACGATCTGCGGCGCACTGCTCCTCACCGCGGCGGCGCAGGTCGGGCT
Organism: Lentzea sp.; assembly: GCA_030146905.1. The sequence continues at coordinate 1,866 of JASLAV010000834.1, forward strand.
GGGGCTGCCGATGACGCTGCCGACCATCCTCGCGGCCGGTTTCGTGGTCATCTTCGCCGGTCAGGTCGTCAAGCTGTGCGTGGACACCGCGGTGCAGCACGACGTCGGCGACGAGGTGCGCGGGCGGGTGTTCGCCCTGTACGACACCCTCTTCAACGTCACGCAGGTCACCGCGGTGACCATCACCGCGACGGTGGTCCCCCTGGACGGGCGTTCGCCCGGCCTCATGCTCACCGCCGCGGGGCTCTACCTGGCGGGGATCGGCGCCTACCTGTTCCTGCTAGCGCGGAAACGGCAGGTGCACCACCCCGGCCTCGTGCGCGAAGACGACGGCAGCCACCCGATCGGGTAGTTCCAGGCGCCTCAGGATGTCGGCGACCTCGTCGGCCACCTGCTGCAGCCCGAGGCCGAGCACGCGTGCGATCTCGTGGTCCTCGTGACCACGCGCCATGCACCGCAGCACGACCCGCTGGTCGTCGGTCAGCACGTCCAGGCCTCGTACGGCGGGACCCGCTGAAAGTCCCCAGGAGAACATCCGCATCACCCCCCATGAGCACTGCCCATGGTGTCTCCCCGCGCTGACGCATCGCTAACGCGGGGATTTCATGCCATCACGATGCGTCACGCGGACGGCGGCGTGATCCCCTGCTCGCGCGCCCACCCGAGCAGCGCGACCTCGGCCTCGTCGCGGTCCAGCGGTCCCTTGTCGAGCCGGAGCTCCTTGAGGAACTTCCACGCGGCACCGACCTGCGGACCCGGCGGCAGGCCGAGCAGCTTCATGATCTCGTTGCCGTCGAGGTCGGGACGGACGCGTGCGAGGTCCTCCTCGGCCGCGATGCGCGCGATGCGCTCCTCAAGGGAGTCGTAGGTCCGGCGCAGCAGGCTCGCCTTGCGCTTGTTGCGGGTCGTGCAGTCGGCGCGGACGAGCTTGTGCAACCGCGTCAGCAGATCACCGGCGTCCGTCACGTACCGGCGCACGGCCGAGTCGGTCCACTCGCCGTTGCCGTAGCCGTGGAAGCGCAGGTGGAGGTAGACGAGCTTCGCGACGTCCTCGGTGATCTCCTTCGAGTACCGCAACGCCCGCAAGCGCTTGCGGACCATTTTCGCGCCCACGACCTCGTGGTGGTGGAACGAGACGCCGCCGCCGGGCTCGAACTTCCGGGTGGCCGGTTTGCCGATGTCGTGCAGGAGCGCGGCGATCCTCAGCACCAGATCGGGTGATTGATCAACATCTTCAAGATCAATCGCTTGTTCGAGGACAACCAGCGAGTGGTCGAAGACGTCCTTGTGCTGATGGTGTTCGTCGATTTCCAGCTTCATGGCCGTGAGCTCGGGCAGCACGACGTCGGCCAGCCCGGTCTCCACCATGA
>JASLAV010000939.1 GCA_030146905.1 Lentzea sp.
CTACCCGCGCGGCACCATCGCGTACGGCAACCAGGGGCCCGGTACGAACGGCAGCGAGTTCTTCATCGTCCACTCGTTCGCCAACATCAGCCCCGTGTACACCGTGATGGGTCATGTCACCCACGGCATGGACACGCTCGATCGGATCGTGAAGGCCGGGATCGTGCCGCAGCCTGACGGTCTTCTCGACGGCGCGCCGAAGAAGCCCGTCAGGATCCTCCACGTCCTCGCAGGGTGATGAGACCATCCCGGACGGCTGCGTCCCGAGCCGTCCGGGACCGCGTTGTTAGTGTGTTCCGGTGCGGAAGATCCTGGTCATCGGTATCGGCGCGGGCAACCCCGACCACCTGACGGTGCAGGCCGTCAAGGCGTTGCAGACGGTCGACGTGTTCTTCGTGCTGGACAAGGGTTCGGTGAAGCAGGAGCTCGTCGACCTGCGCTCGTCGATCCTCGCCGAGCACGTGACGCGGCCGTACCGCTGGGTCGAGGGCCGCGACCCCGACCGTGACCGCAACCCGTCCGACTACGAGGCCACGATCGACGCTTGGCGCCGAGCCCGCGCGGACGTGTGCCTCTCGTTGCTGTCCGAACTGGGCGCCGACGAGGTCGGCGCGTTCCTGGTGTGGGGCGACCCGTCGTTGTACGACTCCACTCTGGCGATCCTCGACGACCTCCGGGGACGCGGCGAGGAGTTCGAGGTGGAGGTGATCCCGGGGGTGACGTCGGTGGCGGCGCTGACGGCCGGCCACCGCGTGTCGCTGAACCAGGTCGGCAAGCCGGTGCAGATCACCACCGGCAGGCGGCTGGCCGCCGGCTGGCCGTCCGGCGTGGACGACGTGGCCGTGATGCTCGACGCTTCCTGTTCGTTCGAGGGCGTCGACCCGGACACGTGGATCTACTGGGGCGCGTACCTCGGGATGCCGGACGAGATCCTGGTGTCGGGGCGGGTCGGCGACGTGGCCGGGGAAATTCGCAAGGTGCGCTCGGAGGCCCGTGAGCGCAAGGGCTGGATCATGGACACCTACCTGCTGCGCAGGTCCTGATACCGCACGCGGATCTCCTCCGCGGCTTCGTCGCGGAGGAACGGCAGGGTGCAGAAGCGGCGGCCCGCCGTGACCGGGGTGACCTCGTGCAGCAGTGAGCGGGAGAACACGAGGGCGTCGCCCTCGCCCGCCCGGTACGTCCGGCTGCCGTACTCGGGAAACCTGAGCTCGCCGCCATCGAAGCCGTCGTCGAGGTTGATCGTGACGGCGAACCGGCGGTGCGCGGTGGCTTGCGTGGTGTTGTCGCGGTGTGCCTTGAAGTGGCCGCCGGTCTCCGCCTCGCAGCAGGCGACGATCCAGCGTTCGACGCGCGTGGCCCTGAGCTGGAACGCCCGGTGGATCTCCTGGACCAGGCGCCGCTGGACGCGGTCCGCGAGCTCCCGCCTGAGCGGGCCTTCGAGAGTGAGGTCCTTGCGGCGCTTGTGGTCGTGGTCGTGGTCGTGGACCGCCTCCGTGTGCCCCTTCTCGTCGGTGCGCGTGAAGCCGCTGTCGGTGCCGCCGGTTCGTTCGTAGTGCTCGACCAGCCGGTCGCCTGCGCGATCTGGCCGTTGTCGACGATCACCGTGACGCCGCCGGGCGGTTCCCGCGGCTCGGCGATCACCCACACGACACCGATCCGTCCGGCGGCGGCGCACAGGTGGTCGTCGAAGTCGTCCACAAAGGACACGACACCGGCTTCCCCGCTTCCTCGCCGAACCAGTAGCCGCCGTCCTGGGACTTGATCGCGAACAGCGGTGCCCGGTCGCCCGGCGTGAGCATCAGAGCACGTCGTTGCCCTCGGGCGCCGCTTCCACGACTCCGCCGGTCATGGCCGTCGCGACGACCACAGAACCGGCGATCAGAACCTTGCGCACGTTCGCCACCCCCAGCAGCGGTTTCCGCCGCCCGGGCTACTCGGCGATCAGGCGCCGGACCGAGCGTTCGACGAGTTCGCGGGTCGCGTTCGGCGTGCTGAAGGCGAGGATCGACATGTGCACGACGAGGTCGAGCAGATCGGAGGCGTTGAACTCCGCGGAGACCTTGCCTTCCATCTGAGCCTTCGCGACGGCCTCCACCTTCTGCCGGTAGGCCTCCGCCTCCGCCTCCGGCACGTCGTCGAAGCCGTTCTCCAGGCGGTGGTACGCCGCGAGCCGGAGCAGCCGGGGCTCGCCCGCGTACGAGTCGAACAACCGGCCCGCGTAGCCGGGCAGGTCCTCCGGCGTGATGGGGGTCGACTCGATGATGCGGTCGATCTGGATCTTCAGCAGCTCGTCGAACAGGCCCTCCTTGCTGCCGAAGTAGGCGTAGATCATCGCCTTGTTGCAGCCGGCCTTGGCCGCGATGCGATCGACCCTCGCGCCGGCGATGCCGTACTGGGCGAACTCGTCCAGCGCCGCTTCGAGCAGCTTCGCCTTGGTCGCTTCCTTGTCCCTCACCACACCCCGCATCCTAACCAACCGGTTGGTCAAACCAACCAACCGTTCAGTTGACAGCGCGTTAGTGCTGCGGTTGCCTGAACTTGACAACCAAACGTTTAGTTGGTTGAACCAACCAGTTGGTGGCAGCACGGCTACGAAGGTCGCACTGGTCACGGGTGCCTCGTCGTGGATCGGCGAGTCCACAGCCGTTGAGCTGCACAAAGCCATCACCGACGACGACTCGATGGTCGTCGGCGTCGAGCAGGTCATCGCCGAGACCGGCCGGATCGACCTGCTCGTCAACAACGCCGGCTACGGGTCGTATGGGCGTTCGAGGACGTGCCGCTCAGCGAGGGCAGGTACCAGTTCGAGGTCAACGTGTTCGGGCTCGCCCGGCTCGTGCAGCTCGTGGTGCCGCACATGAGGGAGCGGAGGAGCGGGCGCATCGTCAACGTGTCGTCGATCGGCGGCAAGATCCACGAACCGCTCGGCGGCTGGTACCACTCGACGAAGTTCGCCGTGGAAGGGTTGAGCGACTCGTTGCGGCTCGAGCTGAAGCCGTTCGGGATCGACGTCGTGGTGATCCAGCCGGGCGCGATCAGGACCGAGTGAGGCGGGATCGCGGTCGGCAACCTGCGCAGGACGTCCGGGGCGAAACGGCCGCGCACGAGGTACGCGGCGGGGTTCGGGGCGGGCCCGATCCTGTTCGCACGCAGGGTGTTGGCGGACCGCGGGTTCGACGCCCTGCTGCTCGGGGCGATGCGCCGCGCCGGGCATGTCTGAGCAGGTACCTTCGGTTCAGAACCACCGAGGGGAGTCGTGTGCACGGGGGGCTGTCGCCGGACGCCGAGAAGC